>CALKMQ010000106.1 GCA_938092125.1 uncultured bacterium | reverse complement strand
CCAAAAAAGTTAAAAAGTGTATAATTAATAAATGAAGTCTTGTAGCAAACAACTATTGGTAATTTCGCTAAAGCGCATTCTAAAGTAACAGTACCCGATGAGCTAATAGCCGCAGTTCCGTACTTTAATGCTGAAGAGGAGGAGATCTCAATTTTTATAAATGTTGGTATATCGGATATTTTTATATAATCTGACTTTACAACAAGAAATTGTACTTCAGGGATTTTATTAGTTATTAATGAAATAGTTTTCAAAAAAATAGGCCAATGATAATCAATTTCTTGTTGTCTGCTTCCAGGAAGTAAAATTAATAAAGGGTCATTTTCATCTAGGTTATGTTTTTTAAAAAAATCCTTTTTATCATCTTTACTATACGTTTTCTCTAAAAAAGGGTGTCCTAAATAAAGGGTTTTAAGCCCTTTAGAATTATACCAATTCGCTTCAAAAGGGAATATGGAGATGAATTCATTTATATATTTTTTCATAAAATAAATCCGGTTCTCTTTCCATGCCCAAGTTTGAGGTAGTATAAAATATGTAATAGGAATTTCAAGATGTTTTATTTTCTCAACTAATCTGAGATTAAAACCTGGATAATCTATAAGTATGATTTTATCGGGTTTGCTGGATACAATACGTTTAACGGTGTTATCTAAAATTTTGAACAAGCTTGGTAGTTTCTTTAGGACTCCTGTAAAGCCCATAACTGACATTTGATTAATATGGTTACATATCTTTACCCCTGCATCAGCCATCTTATCTCCGCCATTGCCAATGAAATTAATGTTGGTGGAAGCATTTTTTAAGGACAAAACTAGTTTTGCTGCATGAAGGTCACCTGATGGCTCCCCAGCAGAAATAAAAACAGTATTCATTTTATTTTTCATAAAAAATAAAAGAGAGCTATAATTTTAGCCTTGAACACGATTACAGAGAAAATAAAGAATATGTTTTGCAATGTTCGTTTTTCAGTTTTTATTGTGCTGAATAGGTCTTTTGGAGTTGTTTTATTTCCACTTTCCCATGGTGTTATTCTAGGTAAAAGTTTTGGTACGTTTTCAGTGTAGGTTTTATATTGATTTTTAAATTTTAATTTTAGAGTCTCTTCTTCGAGAGATATAATAAAATGATATTGAATGATAAAAAATATTCCTACAAAGGAAAAAAGTTTCCACATAATTATACCTCCTCCCAATAGTGCTACTCCTAAATATATAATTATATTTCCCCAATATAATGGGTTCCTTGTTTTGGAATAAGGGCCAGATGTACATAAAAAGGGAGCGCCCACTTTTCTAGTTCTGGTTGCTCCACCTGCAAAGCGCACAGCATTTATTCTAATGATTTCACCCATAATTATTAAACCAGATCCAATGAAGGCAAAAGGTGAATAAGGGTCGCTAAAGTAAATTATTGTCAATGCGATTGGAATAGGTGTGTAGCTTCTAAATTTGAATAATATATTTCTTATATCCATTATTTTATATCCTCAAGAATCATATTATTTATTTTTATAACTACATCAAGTGCATCGCGAGCATCGCAACCACTTACTATGGGGTTTTCAATTTTGAGTATTGAGTTTACGAAATTATCAAGTTCCATGCGTAATGGGTCATAATCTTCTACTAGTGGTTTTTCATAAGTAATAAATTTATCCTTATTATCATGTGAAAAAGGTTCTGCTATTAAAGCGTTTTTAATTTGTTTTGAATCTTGAGTAATATTATAAATTTCTGTCTGGCCAATTAATAAATCTATTGTTGAATATAGATTATCTTGAAATATTTTTATTTTTCGAACTTTATCTTTTGATATCCTGCTAGATGTAATGCTAGATACTGTACCATTTGAAAATCGTATTCTTGCATGGGCGATATCAACGGAGTCAGTGAGTATGGAAACACCGCTAGCATGAATACTTTTAACTGCAGATTTTACTAATGACAATAATATATCTATATCATGAATCATTAGATCAAGGACAACAGGGACGTCAGTCCCTCTTGAGGTATATGGCGCGAGTCTTTGAATTTCAATAAATTTTGGATTTAAATCATATTGTTGAAAGGCTTTGAGAGCAGGGTTTAATCTTTCAATATGCCCAACTTGAATAATTAAGTTATTGTTTTTTGCAATTTTTATTAATTTATTTGCTTGGTCAACTGTTTTAGTAATTGGTTTTTCTATGAATACATTACAATTAAATTCTTTTAATGCTCTTTTTGCAACTTCATAATGAACAATTGTTGGTGTGACTATTGATACCCCATCGCATACTTTCATAAGGGAGGATGCTTTTTTATAAAATTTAACGCCATATTGTTTTGCTACTTCTAAACCTCTATTAGGGTCATTATCATGCAAGCCTAAGAAGTTAATGTTTTTCATCTGAGCATAATGTTTGACATGGTATTGCCCTAAATGACCTACTCCAATTACTCCAATATTTATTTTTTTTGAATTCATAAAATTAAATAATTCTTTAATTAAGTGCCTTTCAAAGTTGTTAATTAATTAGTGAAATCTCTATAAAAATAATTGAGTAAAAAAACTTGCATTTAGTATCTATATAAATCAATTTTAGGCGTAATTCGTAGGTAAAATCGGAGTTTCGTTATGAGGAACGATATTAAATCCGGGATTGGGTATATAATACCATTTGGAGCTGTTATTGGTTTTTTTACTGCTCTCTTCCTTGGTCAGTTTTTAATTAGTATTATTATTGCCATAGCAGGTATTTTGGTATGGTTTTTATATATGGTTATAATGGAGTCTTCTCCACCATCAAACTTGGGTAACCTGATAATATTTTTTGGTGTGCTTCTTTCAGTCGGCATTTTTATGGGCTTCGGGGTATCTCAAAATATGTGGGGAGGTGTAGAGTTTGTTTCAGAAGGGTCATTATTTGCGCTCGTGATACTTTTCTTTTCTATTCTAACAGGTATGCTTTTTAGGGGTCAACCGTTTATCCATCAACCTGCATCATCATACGATTTAAATGCTCAAGAAAAAAAATGGGTTGAAAATGCACTGCAAAGTGAAAATCAGCCTAGCAGTTCAACAGAACCAAAAGTTATCGTTGTAAAGCAGGAGAGTAATTCAAGTGATGTAAGTGATAACCAGAGCAAAGCATCAAATGCAAAACCTGAATCTGATCAATATAATAATCCATATGTATATGCATATCCGCCAGAATATTACTATGACGAAGATGATGACTTTGAGGACGAAGACGAAGATGATTTCGAAGAGTAATCATAGGATAGTAAGTTTTATTTATTAGACATTAAATTTAAAGAAAATGCAATCTCCATCTTTTACAATATACTCTTTGCCTTCAGTTCTTTTTAATCCGAGATTGGATAATGCGCTTTCTGAACCATGGGTAATTAAATCTGAATAGCTAAAGACTTCAGCTTTAATAAAACCTCTCTCGAAATCGCTATGTATTACCCCAGCCGATTGTTTCGCGGTTAACCCTTTCAGTATTGTCCATGCTCTAACTTCAGATGGGCCACCTGTGAAATAAGTTTGCAATCCTAGAAGATTAAAACTGGTTTTTACTACTTTATTTAAACCTGACTCACTCAAATTATACTCTTTTAAAAAAACTTTTTCTTCTTCTTTAGATAATGTTGATATTTCTTGCTCAATAGATGCACAAACCTTTATTACGGAACTATTTTTGTTTGCAGTGTATTTTACTAATTCGTTTAAGTATTGATTTGTTGAATCGTTAATTATATCATCTTCGCTAATATTTGCTACGTATAATATTGGTTTATTCGTTAGTAGGTGAAATGATTTTGAAACCTCAAATTCTTCAGTCGAGCATTCTATACTGTTAGCCAACATTCCATCACCACAATGCTTTACAAGTTTTTCTAGTAGCTCAACTTCAAAGTTTAGTTTTTTGTCACCGCCCCTAGCGAGCTTTTTTGTTTTATCAAGTTTTCTTTCAAGAGCATCTAAATCAGCAAGCAATAATTCAGTTTCGATAATTTCAGCATCTCTTACAGGATCTACTTTACCATTTACATGAACAATATCAGGGTCATCAAAACACCTAACAACATGAATAATAGCAGATGTTTCTCTAATTTGACCTAAAAATTTATTTCCTAGCCCCTCTCCTTTATTTGCGCCCTGAACGAGGCCAGCAATATCAATAAATTCAACTGTTGCAGGTACAACTTTTTCTGGGTTGTAGATATTTTTTAATTTATCTAAACGTTCATCCGGCAAATTGACAATTCCAACGTGAGGATCGATTGTGCAAAAAGGAAAATTTTCAGCTGGTGCACTTGATTTTGTTAAGGCATTAAAAAGCGTTGATTTACCTACGTTGGGAAGTCCAACTATGCCGCACTGTAATGCCATTAAAATGAATCCAGAGAAGGATCTTTGCCAAAATCATATACTAGATTATCAAAAATGCCTACTTGCAAGTTTTTTGCTGTATATATTTTTTTATTATCAGCTTGCATTTCAGCATCAGCCCATATCATTGATTTAGATCTTGTAATTAGTTTTTTAATAGAAACATTGTAAACTATTTTTTTATGATAAGGTCTTACTTGACCACGAAATTTAACATCGCCGACTCCCAAAGCCCTGCCTTTGCCCTTTGCGCCGCTCCAGGTAAGAAAAAAGCCAACTAATTGCCACATACCATCCAGTCCTAGACAACCTGGCATTACTGGGTCGCCTTTGAAATGGCAATGAAAAAACCAAGACTCATCGGTTATATCCATTTCAGCAATGATTGAACCTTTATCATATGTGCCACCGCTGTTTTTAATGCTTAATATTCTATCAATCATTAGCATTGGGTCTTGAGGAAGTTTAGCATTGCTCTGACCAAACATATCTCCATTCGCCATTGATAATAAATCTTCCTTATTGTAAGAGTTGCTCTGACTCATATAATTAAAATCCCTTTATTATGTTTTTTATTGGTGTGAGATATTATTACCAAATTGCGAATTATACATTTGAATCTATTTAATAATTAAAACTTTAGTAGTTTATTATCTAAATATATGGAGGAATTATGTCTAAATGGGCTTTAATACTTGGTGCATCAACAGGACATGGCGGAGCTACTGCAATTAGTCTTGCTGAAAAAGGATATGGGATAATAGGTTTTCACTTTGACAGAGGTGAAACAAAAAAAGAAGCAGAAAAAACAATTTCTAAAGTAAATGAATTAAATGGAGGTTTATGCCATTATTGGAATACAAATGCAGCTTCTGAGCAGGCAATGGATAAATACATTCCTGAAATAAAAAAAATAGTGGGTGATGGTCATCTAAAATTATTTTTACACTCAATTGCCTTTGGTACAACTACTAATTTTTTTGGTGAAACCCCAGTAACTCAGCGACAAATGGATATGACTGTTCATGTCATGGGCAATTCTCTCCTGTATTGGACCCAAAAATTATTTGAACATAAATTAATTGGCGAAGGCTCAAGAATTTTAGGATTGACCAGCGAAGGTAATTATCTTGCTATGGAGGGTTATGGTCCTGTCAGTGTTGCTAAAGTAGCTATGGAGGCAATCATCAGGCAAATTGGTTGGGAATTAGGAGAATTTGGAATTACAGCAAATGCAATTCAAGCAGGAATAACGCCAACCCGCGCATTAACCAAGATTACTGATCGATGGGAAACTTGGGTTGCAAATACAAAAAAAAGGAACCCCATGCGTCGAACTACAACGCCGAATGATGTTGCAAATACTGTTAAGCTTCTATTAGAGGCAGAAGCTGATTTTATTAATTGTTCAATTATTTATTGCGATGGAGGAGAGCACAGATCTGGCTCTTTCTAGGGAGATAGAATAAGTTTTAACTTGGTTCGTTTTTATTTTGAAGAGTTATTTTCTCTTTAATTAGTTCAACTAGTTGATGAGTATCTGGGGACGGCGATAAATCAAAGCTGTTTTCAGCTTCTCTTAAAGCATATTCCCACCAACCTTTTTTTGTGTATGAGAGTGCTAGTTTGAAGTGCGCTGTCCCTAAAATTTTAAATTGTTCTCTGTCTAGCTTGCTATGATCAGGAGGAAGCAATCGACTAACTTCACGGTATTCTGTAATAGCATCATCGATTAGTCCTTTTTGGAGGTACCAATTCCCTAGTTCAAGATGTTGCTCTGGATCTTTCTCGCAAGCGAATAGAAACATCATAGCTAGTGTTATAAGAGCTTGTAGTACGTATTGTTTATATAATTTCATATTATTCAACTATGAATATTGATGTGCATGCGTTCTAAAATCAAGTACAAAATAAATTAAGCAGATATTTTCTTAATTTTTGGGTCCTTTACAAAAAAATAAAGAATTAGCAATGCAATAAGTAAGCAAAACCCTATAATATAAAAAGATAAAACAAACTGATTTTTGGTTATTAAAAATCCAATTACCATTAGAAATATTAAGGAAAAAGGCGCTAAAAAAGAATCTATTAAAGCCATGTATGTTTTTTTATCTTCTAAATTAGCAAAGTCATAAATTAAATTCATTGCTGATGGCATAAAAGCACCTTGTCCAGCACCTATCGATATAAAAATACAATACACCCAAAACATATTTTTTGATAGCAACGCTAGGATTACTGCTATTAAATGAAATGAATAAGCTATTAGCATACTGATTTTGTGACCATGTTTGTCTCCCAAGTATCCAGATATATAACTAGATATTCCCATGGAGATAACATTTAAAACTGTGAATAATCCAATTTCACTAATATTGAATCCAAATTTTTTTTGACAAAAAACTGCATATAGACCTATTGCTGGTAGTGAAGCGCAATAAAATATTCTAGAAAAAAGATATCGATGAAAATTGGGACGGTTTTTAATAATTTCTTTTGTTTCTTTTTTAAACTGCTTGAAAGAGGTGCTACTTTTATTTTGTTTTTTTTCCTTATAAAAAGCGAAGAAAGAAGTGCCAATCGATAAACAAAGAAACAAAATAATAAAACCGTAGCCAAAGTTTTTTGGGAAAGGAGTATTTGTTTCTAGTAAAAACTTTAGTACCAGACCTCCTCCAAATGCACCCAGACTATTAAAAGCAAATCCCACTCCAAAAAACTTCCCCCTCAAAGATCTTTTTGTCGTTTTTTCTAAAAAGTCTGCCCATATAGGAACAATGATTCCAATAGAAAGAGAATAGGTAATAAAAAGTATGAAGTATATTTTCCAGGCGATGAGAGATTTTCCCATACCAGAAAAAGCAAAAACATAACCTAAAAAAAATGTAACAACTAAAATTATACAATGTGCGCTTATCACCATTTTTTTCATATTGGTAATATTTCTTGTCAATGCCGCTGTAAAAAGCATAGGCATAGCTATAATAATTGAAAACAACCCAGCAGATGAAGTTGCAATTACATTGGGCGCTCCTAGTTCTTTTAAAAATAATGGCACAACAGCATATACAGTGTGAAATGCGGTTCCAAAGCCCCAAAAAAATTCGTGTAAATTATTAAATTTTTGGTTTTTATAATGGTCTTTTAGGCTTAAGCCCTTCATTTGATTTTTCTTGTGTTAAAATTGTAACTGACGATAAAAGCATTACCGCTCCTAAAAGTTGAAATAATGTAAGAGGGTTGTCATTCTTTATCCAGTCTATGATAACTGCGGACAGAGGCCAGAAAAGTTCAAACAAAGTTGTATGAGAAGCGGGAAGCTTATTTAAACCGTAGTAGTAAATAAAAAGAGCAAAAGTACCTGTAGATAGAACAATAATTAATAAAACCTGCCATTGCTTATACGTTACATTGCTGTTTAATATGTTCCAGTCTAGAATAAAAATTAGAGCGAGGCCGGTTATAGTTGTCATTACTAGCCTCAAAGCTGTAACAGCGCTATAATGTAAATTTGCTAAAGCTTTTTTACCAATAACTGTTGAACTCCCCCAGCAAAAAGCAGCTAAGAGTGCAAACAAAGCAGCAATTAAAGTGTTATCATCCCAGCTAGATATAGGATTGTTCCCAAAGGTGATTAAGTAACCTCCTAATATTGATATTGCTGCTAGCAGCATATATCTATTTGTCAATTTTTCTTTTAAAATAATTGTTGCTAATGACATTGCAAATATTGGCTGGAATTTTTGTAAAAGGACAACAATCGATAAATCGATATAACCAACATAACTTAATGCTTTTGTATAAAAATAAGTCCCACAAATACCTCCGAAAAATGATATCCATATAATAGAGAACCATCCAGATTGATTTAAATTTTTGATATCTTGCCAAAAATTTTTTAAAAAAGGGAAGAAGATTAAACTCCCAATGCCATGCTCAATGGTTACTACTAATAGCGGAGACAGTATATACAATGACTGCCGAAGAAAAGCATCAAGACTCCAAAGTAAAGCAGCAAAAATGATTGCGAAGTAAGGTAAATATTTTTTCATTAAAGTGTTTAGCTGATCCCTGAGGTATTGGTGATGTCATTAACTTCAATACCTAATGAATGAGTAGCGAGAAGCCAAATATGCTCTATCTGATTTTCAAAAATTAAGTTTGATGTTGCTTTTTGTAAAAGCCAGTCACCATTTTCAATCTCTCGCTCAAGTTGTCCTTGGCTCCAACCGGCATGCCCTAAAAACAGTTTGTGCTTCACATTATTTGACTTCGCAAGGGAAGCTAATGATATGATATCACTAGAAATCGAAATCTTCTCATTCAGAATAAGGGATTTATCGTCTGTATCACCATTATGCAAAAATAACATTTTGTTACTTAGGACTGGTCCACCAATATATAATTTATTATTATCCATGTAATTTGCAAATTTGATCTTTTGGTTAGATTCAGAATTAAAATTAACAGAGATGCTATCTTTGTTTATCTCTTTATTTATAATTAACCCCATTGCTCCCTGTTTATCATGTTCACATAAAAATATAACCGATTTTTCAAATAATGGATCTTTCATATGCGGTATTGAGATAAGGAAATGATTTTTAAGTGTATTCATTTAAATGTCGTTTTCATTGAAAAATAGAACTTAAGGGTTTTGGTGCCAGGCAATAATTGGGCGTAATATAAAGGATGCCTAAAATTAATAAAACAAATGATAACGAAAAATCTTTAACGCAAATTGTTGTGAAAGGTGCGCGTCAACATAATCTTAAAGATATTGACATTAGTATACCTCGAGA
>CALKMQ010000105.1 GCA_938092125.1 uncultured bacterium | reverse complement strand
ATAAATATCGGTATCTGTCTTTTCCAAAACATAAACGACTACCTTATTGTTAAATAATCTATAATATTAAAACCAATTCCAGTTGACTCATAAATTGTCATTATAATCGCTGAAAGAACGATCGTAGATATCACAACTAGCTTTATCATATCTTGACCCTTGACACCACCAATAAGTTCAGGTTTTTGACTTAAATATGCACTAGCCGCAAAAAACTCTTCACCTATGAGAGTATAATCACACGCAGTAACAAAAAAAGGTATTTGTGCTTGCGAAGCAGTACCCGCTATTTGAATAGCACCAATAGAATTTCCAGTTTCAGCTAAAATAAGAGATTCAGCATAAAACTTACCCATGTACATGCAGGCTGCAGGCTTTTCGCGAAGCATAATACCATTAACACCAGCAGCATAAGCAAATTGATCATCTGTCAAGTAATGAACCATATCTTCATTAAACATGTCCGGTCTGCCCTCTATCATATAAGCTTCTCTACAAGATTCTCTGGCGGCTTTCATAACGATAGATCTAGATACTGGAACATTGAGACTAGTTTCATATCTAGCCGTCATCTTTGCAACATGACCAAGAACAACGACACCAGCGACTGTCTCAACTTGATCCATATCTTGAATACCAGGAACGTAAAGAATAGGTCTACCCATTTCAGTAGAACGACCTACAGCTTCTTCAACAGCCTTTAGAGCTGGAATTGGCCTTAGATAAAACTCTTCACCACGCTCAGCAGCTCTAATGTAATATAAAAGAGTGGCACTGAGTGTGACGATGGAAAAAAGCATTATGAATCGTTCCGTAACAAAATAAGGATGACCTATTAGCCAATACACTAGAAAAACAACTGTAATCGAAGCGACTACAAACCAAAATTTTCTATCTTTCAAATATTATCCTTATATCCATCTTATTAATCTAACATCTCAAGACGCTCAATTTCATCTAATAAAATTGATAAAGAATCTTTTTTATTTAATAGTTCTGCAGCTCTGTAATACCCATCTGCCTGAACAAAACCATTAATTATTGGACCCATAAAAATCATTAAATGACCTCCAAGAGAAGACAATGGCCGTACCATTTCTAAAAAAAATATTGATGGCGTAACAAACCCTGAACTATGAATTTTTTTTGCTAATCTTTGAATAAAAGCAATATCTTGTTGGGAAATTTTATCCTCAAGAATTTCTTTACCCAAAGACATCAAGCTAATCAGTCTCAACAACTTCTAAATTAGAACGTGGAATTTCAACCAACTTACCTTCTATATCAATAATTGCAACTCTCACCATTGTTTCAGACTCCATTTTTCTTAATTCAGATGGAAGCTCTTTTACAGATCCAATTTTGCCAAAATTTGGGGAGCGAATAACTCTAACTAAGCTACCCTCCGTCATGCCGGACATTTTTTTTGAATGCTCATTACTATCTTTCGCGCTACTTGTATCAATAGGAATAATTATTTCGGGTCTTATAACGCCAGCGCGAATCTGAGTAGCGCCATTAATCGAGGCTAATCGACCACTATTCTCTTTTAATAAATCAAATGTTTGCTGTCCCATCTGGATTTTTCCATAACCTTCCGTAACTATTAATGAGGTAATTAAATCCTCAGAACCAGTTATGGCTACACCAAGAGTGTATCCTAAAATTTCTTCTAAGTCAAAATAGTTAAACCCACCAACAACAACACCTGCAACCTTGCATTCTAAAGCTTTTTTGTACGCTTCTAAACTGATAAAACTTCCGCCTACAATTATCATACCCTCATGCTCAGGAAGAATCATATCAACACTAATTTCAGAAGTCCTACTTTCTGAAAGCATCTTGATTTCCCCTCGGCTTTCACCGCCTATACCAAAGATGCCCTGCACAAAAGAACCATAGCTTTTTATAACCACGCCTTCTTCATTTATTACCTCATGAACAACACCTCGTATGTAAGCATCAACTTCTACAGGTATCGGAGCTTCCCTGATCACAACTTGCCCTGTAATATTTGAAACTGAATCGATGGTGCCATCAACGGGGCTGTTTACACTCGACTTAAAATATCCAAAAATACCATTCGTTTGTGCAATCAATTCATTTTTACTTACTTTAGACCCTTCTTTTGCGATCATAACAGTTTCAACATCTGAAGCGTCAACATTCAACTGATTAGCAATATTGACCATTTGTACGTTACCTGGTAAATCTGTTTTTGCAATAATATCTCCAGGTGCTACGGTATCTCCAACGGATGTATCAACCGACCCTTTAAGAGGTAGCCTACGCTCTTTTAAAATTTTTGTATTCTTTAGTACTTTTAATCCGGGTGTATACGAATGAGCCATATTATTTACCTAATTCAGGATATTCATCAACAGCATCAGACCATTTTTTAAGATCTGCTATACGCTTTGAGGAGGATTGATCTATTTGCAATGGCCTACCTCGACCATCAATTATAATACCGACTTGTCCGCCATATATATCAGTATTTACTTGCTCTCCAATACCAGCACCTACATCAATATTTTTTCCTGGAGTTAAAGTAGCCTTGACTTTTTCATAACCAACTCTAATTCTTACTAAATCACCAAACCGAATATCAATGTTTTCCTTTTCACCATTTTTAAATTCTAAAATCACGTTAAGAATTTTTTCACTGTTATTTAGCTTACCAACTGGTGCGATGCATGTACCAAGGCGAATCAAACAGTCTTTTTCAAAAACCTCTAACGCAGCTACCCTAGCCTGCTCAGCGATTTCTTTATTTTCAATATTTGCCATTACGCCTAGTTGAGGCATCATAAAAATTGAGTCTACGGCTAATGAGGTTACTCCTTCAGGCAAAAAACTATCAATCAACATTTTTGCTGATTGCTCTCTCCTTGGTGCATGAGATAAAACACCACCAGAGCCGACAATGAGATCTAGCTCCATCATATCTACGAGGGATTCCCCAGAATCTGATTGTTCAAAGGCATCTGAAATAGTTCTTTCTTTTTGAACACCTTTAAGATTTACCGCAAAAGCTTTATGCTGTATAAATGATAACCTTAGCGCTTCCCTAGCTATTGCTTGCTCAATTACAAGCTCTTCCAAACTCTGTGGCACTGTTGTTGGACGAATCATTTTATTACCGATTCTATTTGTTAATTCTTTTTCATCTATATCAAAAGGCACCCAACGAAGAACATTAGGTAGCGATGCCTCCGCAAGGACATTGCAAATCGAGTAACTCATGCCAAGATTTGCGCTAACCGTTCTATTAAACTGATTTTGAAAAACAGAAAAGATATCGGTAGTCGCCCCTCCAATGTCAACACCTACAACGGAAATATTCTCTTTATTTGCAACCATTTCAATTAGTGCACCAACAGCACCAGGAGTCGGCATAATCGGAGCATCTGTCCAGCTCATCAATTTCTTGTAGCCTGGAGCTTGTTGCATAACGTGCTCCATAAACAAATCGTGTATTTTATCTCTAGAAGGTTTGAGGTTTTCTTGTTCTAAAACAGGCCTAATATTTTCTGTAACATCAAGATCTGTAAGCTTACCGAGTGTCTTTTTTATACTAGAAGTGGCTTTTTTATTTCCAGCGTAAATAACTGGAAGCTTGTAATTTTGACCTAACCTTGGTTGCGGATTTGCAGCAGCTAATATTTCAGCAAGCTCAACCACATGCTTTGTTGTACCGCCATCAATACCGCCAGAGAGTAAAATCATATCCGGTCTTAATTGTCGTATTCTGGTAATCTTTTCATGCGGTTTTCTGCCATCATTTGATGCAAGCACATCCATAACAATAGAACCAGCGCCAAGGGCCGCGCGTTCAGCACTTTCACCCGTCATCGATTTAACTACACCTGCTACCATCATTTGAAGTCCTCCACCAGCAGAACTAGTCGATATGTATATATCTACACCATTATCTTTTTTCTGAGGCGTAATAATATTTTCACCATCAAGTATTTTTCGGCCTGAGAGTTCTTCAATTTCCATAGTAGCGTTTAAAACACCTCGAGTTACATCTTCGAAAGGAGCTTCAACGGTTGTAGGCGCCTCGCCTCTAAATGTTAAGCGATATTCACCATCGACAAATTCTATTAAAATTGCTTTTGTTGTTGTGCTTCCACAATCAGTAGCTAATATAGAACGAAGTTTCAAATTAAAATTCTCTAATTATAAAAGTTAATAAATGTTTATTGATTAAAAACCAGGAGGTAAATATAAATCAAAGGCGATGAAAAAAGTAAGGAATCAAAGCGGTCCAATATTCCTCCATGCCCTCTTAAGATATCTCCAGAATCTTTGACTCCAACATCTCGCTTAAGAAGGGACTCTCCAAAATCTCCAAGCTGGCCAAAAACACCAGAAATAAAACCGAAAACAATACAATCAAATATTGAGTATGTAGGTCCTAAAAAATCAAGCTTATATGCAATGAAAAACGTTAATATAGAAAAAATAAAACCAGAAATCGAGCCTACCCAACTTTTTTTAGGACTTATTTTGGGAAGAATTTTTTTCTCACCAAATTTTGTTCCAAAAAAGAAAGCAGCTGTATCACATAGCCAGACAGACACAAACAATAAAAGCGTAACATTGGAATCAAAAATATGATCTAATTGCCTTAAGTGGATCAATGTTCCAAGCAAGGTTGGAACAAAAATGATACCCAAAACGGTATTTGCAATATTTTGCAAAGGTTCCTTTTTATTATTTATTATTTCAATGATAAAAAGACTAATTACAGTCATGCAAGCTAGACCGAGCACTGTAATTTGATGATGAGCGTAAACGCCAGAGTAAGCTAGTCCAATAAAAACAGTTATAATAAATCCAAATATACGATTTGGATAACTCCCTTTTATTTCACACATTTTGAAAAATTCATCAAGACCTAGCAGCATAATCAACGTAGTAACAATGGCAAAAATTGGGTTTCCGACATAAAAGCAGCCAACACCCAAGGGTACACCTAAGATTAAAATTAGCTTTCTACCTTTAAGTTCTTTCATATCCTAATTTACTATAATCATTAGATTAAAATTAGATTATAAGTTTTACACCTCCTTTAATTAGAGTTACAGATACTGGTGACGTCCCGATAATTTCCCCGTCAATATTTAATTTTCCTTTATCATCTGGATCAATGGAAAACGATTTACAATGAACATATTCACATGCATCGTGATCTACATGCGAGCCGTCAAATAGTTTGGGGAATACTGAAAATAACGTGAGACTAGATGCCTTTTTAACAATGATTAAATCTATTAAGCCATCATCAATTATTGCATCAGGAGCCATTTTCATATCCTTGCCAACATATTTAGTATTGCAAGCAATAATAAAAGCGAAATCGCCTTCCCTTTTAACTCCATCAATGGTTATTTTTGCAACTCTTCGCTTATTTTTAATAATTTCAAAAAATGAAGCAATATTATAACGTTGACCACCGAACAAACGTAGTTTTTCGGCAAACACAGAAATATCAGTTGCCATTCCCCAGCCAATGAGGTTAAGAGAAAAGAAATCTTTTTGACCACAGCTTGCTTTCATGACGTCAATTTTTCTAGAACTATTCTCTGCAATTACTTTAACAGCAGACCCTAGTTTAGTCGCTCCAACTGTCTTCATAAAAGAATTACCCGTACCATTCGGTATTACTGATATAGGAATTCTATCCTCTGCCGATTTTGATAACATTCCGTTCAAAACCTCAAACAATGTTCCGTCTCCTCCCATAGCGCAAACGGAATCAAAAGTAGTTAAATTTTCATTTTTCACTACATCTTTGGCATGACCATTATACTCAGTTTTTATTAAAGTATTTTCTATGCCGTATCTTTTAAAATACTTATTAACTGAATTTATAGCACTATTAAAATTAATAGTTCCGCTTTTAGGATTAGCAATTAATAGAATCGTTGTCATTTTGGGCGATCCCTATGATGCATATAAACACCGTCGCCCCATTCAATAACATCAACTTGTACTTTTGTTTTACCTTGCTTAATAAAACCTAATTTTTTAGCAGCACCGTAAGAGCAGTCGAGCATTCTTCCTTGTATATACGGACCTCTATCGTTAATCCTTAAAATCAAAGATTTGCCATTTGCTAAATTTGTAACCCTAGCAACCGTATTTAAGGGAATTGTTTTATGAGCAGCAGTTAAGCCATACATATCATAAATCTCCCCATTTGCGGTAAGCTTTCCATGAAAATCCTCTGCATAAAATGAACTGATACCAACCATCTTTTTTTTATGTTTGACATTGGTATTTACTGTTTTGGGATCAATAAAAATAGCCTTGCTTTTAGATTTGTTTTTTTTGAGCGGTGCCCCATATTTTTTTTTAACCTTAGAAGTCGCCGTTCTTCCGTATCTAGGCGCGCTAGAGCAGGCTACGAGGAATAAAAAAGCAAGAATAATATATATGGTTGTTCTATGGATCATTTATTTGCCTCAATGCTTCATATAACACTATACCTACACTCGTTGCCAAATTAAGACTCCGTATATTTTTATTTTTCATAGGTATCGTACAAGCATTCTTATGATATTTGTTAAGAATTTTTTCTGAAATCCCAGCAGTCTCACTACCAAAAATAATAATGTCATTAGATGTATATTTTCTTTCTGTATAAATATTTTTTGATTTTGTCGTTAATAGATGAAAATTATTTTTAAAAGTATTTTCACAGTACTGATTTAAATCTGGGAAACATTCCCAATTTATGTAATTCCAATAGTCCAACCCCGCTCTTTTTAAATATTTATCACTCATATCAAAGCCAAGCTCTCCGACCAAATCTAATTTTATATTATTTGCACCACACAAACGCGCAATATTGCCTGTATTCGGCGGTATCTGAGGTTCAAATAATGAAATTGTTAGCATATTTATTTTCCTCTACTAAGAGCATAATTAATTTTTGGTATGCAATAGGGATCCATAATTAAAGCTGTAGCTAAACCATATAATGATGCACCAGCATCTTTCACAGCATTCAAATGATGTATTGTCGATATACCGCCTGTTGCCATAATCTTTAAATTCATATCGTTAAATAAATTGACTAGCTCCAAAGTTCTCGGAAAAATTGCAACACCGCTTAATCCCCCGCCACCGCGAGGCAAACTACCATTTTTAAAGCCTAAATATTTAATTGTTTTAAATTGTGTATTGCCGGCATTTATTATCATTTTTTCTTTTGACTTAATTACTTCCCCAATTTTTTTGAGGTGATCATTGTTCCAATCTGGAGATATTTTTACCGAAACCACAGAATCATTTTTCGCTCTAATATAATTAATTAAGGTTTCTAATTCATCAATATTCTCCCCAATAGTGCTACCAGTATCTGTATTTGGACAACTAATATTTAATTCAAAAAAATATTTACTAGATTTTAATTTATTTGACATCGTATCCAACACATTAAATGTTTTTACATAATCATCAAGGTTCTCACCTCCAATTGACAAACCAATCGGCTTTTTATAGTCCCACAAAGGATTGTCAATAATTGCCTTAGAAAACTTTTCAACGCCTTCGCCAGGAAGACCTAGAGCATTAACTAAACACGCTTGTCTTTCAAGTCTAACTTGCTGTAATCGAGGTTTCGAATTACCTACTCTCTCCTCTTTCATAATTGTTTTTAGTATTGCGCCACCTAATCCAAGCTTTAGCCATATGCCAATCAAGTTTTTATCAGATTTAAATGATGAAGCTATAATCGGAGACTTAAATTTCAGATCAAACAGTTCAACATCTAAATTGTCAGGTATTGGAAATTGATAAGCTATACCGCCAAGAAACTTATCGATTTTAACAAGGTTCTTATCTCCAAAATCAACTATAGATTCAAGATCTTGTTTCTTATTAAAAATATATTGATACAAAGAAGCAATTATTCTTGCTAAAAAACGAGTTGCTCTGTAAAAAAAAGAGAAGAGATATTTTCTTACTATCACAACTACTAATTAACTATGCCTGTACTATCATTCTTAGAGTTAGATATCATATTTTCAATAATTTTTACTCTATACTTTGCAAAGTTATTTTGCTCTGAGGAAGGGTGCCTTCTACCAAGCCAGCTATAATACTTAAATGCGCTGTCTAATTCTGCATATTTATAATCATATTGATATCCTAAAAAATAAGCAGCTGAAGCAGATAGCTCGCTTAATGAGTCTGCGGAAATAACGTTTTTGAAGACATTCAAAGATGAAACTGGGTTACTTGACCATAATTTTTCTGCTTTAAAAAATAATTTTTCTATTGGTCGCCGAACAGAGTTTTCATTCCCTTTTTTAAATAAGTAAGAAGTATAATCAGAACTAGCATGATTACTCTGCAATAAAGTCTTGTATTTATCAAACATCAAAGAATCTTTAGTGTTTTCATAAATCATAGCTAGGGTAAAAATTGATTTTGGAACAAACGGAGAAGGAGAATTCATTTTAATAATTTTTTCAAAATACACAATTCCTGAATCAATTCTATCAAAACTAAAAGCTTCAATATCACCTAATAAATAAAGTAATTCTTCCATTGATTTTGAGGAGTTAGATTTTTCATCGCTAATTGAATCTACTACTACTGAATCAGTAATGGATGAATCTGATACAGCTTGATATTTATTTAGCTCACTCAATGCATCTGTATACCTTTCAATCGCATTAATTTTGCTATCGCAAAATGGTCCAAACTCAGTCCTTCCATATTCTTTTTTTACCATAGAGAACTTCTCTTTAGCTAACGCAGGGTTCCATTTTTCAGCCAGGTAAATCTTACCCATTATATAATACGCTTCTGCAGAGGTCTGCGTTCTTGGGTAATCATTAATTATAGACTCTAAGCGAACAATCGCATTGTCTGTGTCTTCTTGACTAACGTATAACTTGACGAGCTCTATCTCAAGATCACCTTTAATATTTTTGAATTTATCATCAACCAACATGGATTTGATTTTTCTTTCTAACAATCTATAATCACCTAGTAGTCTAGATATTTTTAAAATTTGTATATGCGCATTTTCAATTTTTTCTTTTGTTAGTGAATTTTTAATCACTTCTTTATAAGCACTCTCCGCAACATCATATTGTTCATTTTTAAAAGCAATATCCGCAAGCTGATTGTAAACAATCCCTTTTTTTGCCCTGTCTTTAATAACCTTTGCACCTTCCTCTAAATGGAGTAAAAAGTTACTATTTTGATCCTCAATCAGATAAATATCCGCTAAGGACAAATGGCTCTGGGCAATGATTTCATTTTTATTGGAGGATTTGATAATATTTTGAAGTTCTTCAATCGCAGTTTGTGTTTTTCCTTTTTTCCATTTACATACCGCAGACCAATATTTAGCTTCAGCTATTTGTTCTTCGTTACCCTGATTATAGATTATCTTAAGATTTGAAATTGCATTATCATATTCAGATCGATAAAACTGAGCTTTTGCCATTAAAAGAATAGCATCATTTACGTATTTTGATTCAGGAAAATCTGATAGAACAATCTTACACTTCTGAATTGTTTTTCCATAATTATCCATTGCTCTAAGCGGAACGGCTTTATCTGATTTCTCGAGACGAATACGATCGGCTTCATTAAAATATTTTTCGGCATTATAGAAAGTATTGAAATAAGCGCAAGAGGATAGCAATAAACTAACCGTTATAGGAATTAAGCGATGTATTGTCCAAATTCTGTGCATAAATTAAAATTAAATTTACTTATATGATTAAAGTTAATGTTGAAAATATTTCACTCTAAATGTTAAAGTTTAAAAATTATCTATTTATATGTTTTATTATTTGTTCTTGTCTATTTGGCCAAAAAAGTCGAGACATGGAGAAATTTGGCTTTATTGATTTACGAACTGATAGCATGAGTGTGCCATTTTATATTGATGGGATTTTTGTAGGTAAGAATCCTCTCAAAAATCCAATTCCTGTACTCCCTGGTTTTCACCTAGTTAGTTACCTCCCACCAGAATTAACAAAAAAATACATCGAAGAAGATCTTTCTGATGCCTATAAAAGAGTTTATGTTTCACCAAATGACACATTAGAAGTATTCTTGTTCTATGAGCATTACGTTAGAGAAACCAAAACTTTAGATGCTCAATTTATGGTTAAGCGACTGACGGCGGTAAGTTTGATTTTAATGGCCGTTTTTTTGGTTTTTCAAATAAGCTAAATTTTTTATTCTAAGCATTAATTTATAATTGTAATTTTAGGTATATGAAATATCACACTTTTGAAGATGGCCTTAAATATAGGCATGATTACAAATGGCCAGAACCAGGATCAAAGAAAGATTGTCCTAAATGTTCTAATTCTCTCGAGCTTATTGAAAATAGCCCCTCCTACTACGGCAAGCCGTGGTGGTGCTATAAGTGCAAATGGCAGTTTTCAGAGGAAGATTTTCAAGAAATGAAATCAGAAGAAGAGTAAGGCGACTACGCTAAACTCACTGCTGGTAAATCAGCGTTAATTGAATCAATAATCCACCTAGCCACTACAGCATCATCTAGATATCCTATGTCTGGTACGACATCTGGGATGTCATCATCAGAGTCACAAAAGTAAGAAATAGCAAAAATAATTCTTTTCTTTATTGATTGTGTTAAATCTGGATAAGTTTGATAAATGTTTAAAAGGACTGAAACATTTTTAATAAGATCTGTTTCAATAGTATTTAACTTCTTTGAAGATACAAGATTATCGAGCTTTAAATTAAGTGATTGGATTATTTCGGAAGATTTGTTTAAATCAATTTTATCAATCAGTGTAAGATAATGCGCTTTATCTTCATCGGTTAATTGAAATATTTTAGATATATTCATTAATTAAATTTTAACAAATAAAATAAAATATACTAATGGATATTGGCGATAAAATCAAACAGACTTTAAAATCTTCTTTAAACGTTGATCATTTTGAAATAAAAGACTTTACGGGTAGACATCTAAACCATGAACAACATGATGGCGGCTTTCACTTAGAAGCTATAATTGTCTCCAACGATTTCACGGATAAATCTTTAATCGAAAGACACAAACTGGTTTATGCCGCACTTGGAGAACTCATGAAACATGAAATACATGCCTTCAGCATGAAAACGCTTACCAATGATGAATGGAAAAAAGACTAAGACCATGGGTATTTTTAGCTCTAGCAGGAAAGAAGAAATAAATCAGCCAGAGGAAATGTCACCTCTCGAAGCGGTGACTCATCTTTTTGCTGCCATCCAAATTGCTGATCAACAAGCTAGTTATGAAGAAAAAGAGTCTTGGGTAAATGCTATCTCAAAATTATTCCCAGAAAATTCTTCTGAAAGGTCAGAGAAATATTATTCTCAAGCACACAAGGCTCTTTCGTCACAAAACAATGAAAAAAGGCTTGCATACATTCAATCTACCCTGAAGAGGATTAAAGCACTCTTGTCTAAAGATCAAATAGATTCAATTGGACCCATGATTGCAGATATCGTAGAAGCCGATGGTATCGTAATGACTTCTGAAATGGATATTGTCTCCCTCGCTGAGGAAGCACTCGATATAAAGATTGAAATCGAAGAATAACAACCTAATCAACTTCCAAAGTCGATTACTTTTAGCTTTGCAAAAGCAATTATATTCTCTCTAGTTTTTTTTATCAAATCTTTTTTGTTTTTATAGGACCTATCAATCTCATCTTTACTGATTTTTTTCCTTTTTGGCAGTTTTTGCAAATCTTTTATAAGTAAACGAACTAATTGATTATGTTTTTTGTTTTTTATTTTCGGAATTAATTTTTTGGCAAGGTTGTATTTACCTGTATAAATATAAGACCAAACTAAGGGTTTATAATGAACTGTTTTTCTTCTTGTAAGCTCGCTGCATCTATTAAAAAACTTTATTGCTATTATCCATTGATTAGTATTGAAAAAAAACAAACCTGTATTATAATTTTGTTTGAAGTTTCCCTCTTCAAAAACTAATTGAGGGTCACCCTCAAAAAAATATTTCTGGCCAAAAATTGGATTTAAAAAAAGTAATATTACAGCACAAAGAGTTATCTTTTTATATTTCATTCTAAATAGCATTATGACCAACATATGAATTTACAATCTTTTTAAAAACGCCAAGACACTGTCTAACATTATTGCGTTCAGTACTAGAACGATCTATAATATTAATTTTCGAAATCCAAGTTTGACTGTTTTTGTCGAATAAAATTGGTGGTGTTTTTCTTTTACCAAATAATAGTTCCAGGTGCCTATTTAATTGATCTACTCTACTATCAATATCCATTTTCTCGTTTTCTAAACCAAAAAACCTGATTTCTTTTTTTCTTGAGAAGAGGAACAAGGTTATCAAAAGAGTGTTAGGTATTTCCTGATTCTCTTTATCCGCGAAACCATAATCACTAGCTTGCTGAACTGACTTTCTAATTCCTCCTAGGATTACTCTCATTTGAGGGATAGATGTTTTTTCAGATGGCAAAATTTCTATACTAATATCTTCCCAATCATGATTCATACTAGTTGACATTTCCTTAAGCCAAAGTTTTGCATATTGTTTTTCATCAAAAGGTAGTAACTCAGAAAAGTCATTTAGAGATTCTACTGATAAAAAATTTATTAATTCTATATCACTAGACAAATGGTTAGTCCACTTTCTAACTTTATTTAGAAATAATATTTGCCTATTGAAAGCGGAGAAAGCCCAAACAAAAACAGATTGTATTGCAATCAATATCGCTATGAAAACCAGATTCAAAGCTCCATTGGTTAAGCCCAAAAGTGTCGTGACTAAAATGAATAATATTTGAAACATTATAATCGCAAAATGAACTCGAATATCAATATTTTGAGATTTTACACCATCATTTATAAATTGATGAAAATATGAAAAATCATTTAAAACCAGCATACCTTCTTCATTAATTTTATCAAGACACTCTTCAAGCTTTATAGATAAATCCTTATCGTTATATCTACTGCCAGTTTCAATTAATATAAGCCGCTTTATTATATCATAATTCATAACATCATTGACCAAACCGTGGTTGCTTTAAATAAAATTTATAACGGCTTAATGATCGCAGCGTATCTAATGATTTTCTATGAAAACTCAATGCATATTGTAAAGAATCAAGTTCATGTTTGATAATTAGTTTTTCTAATTCAATATTTAAGTTAGGTTCTTTAATGTCAACGGAATCCAATCTCAGACCTTTTTCTTGGTTTACTTTTTTTAACATTTCACTATAACCAAATTCAAATTTTATATCTTCAAGTCTTTGAATTAGAACAGAATCCATACTCTCATATTTTTTTTCGATTAAAATTAAAGAGTCTAAAGACCATTCTTTGTATGCTATTAATTCTAATGTCGAAATAATAGATTTTTTAATTTCATTAGATTTTTTGTTTTTTATTAATACTTCATCATATTCATTAACGATTTTTCTAGGTGGTAGATATTCTTTTTCAGGTCCAAAAATAAAAAGCATAATAATACCAATAGCTATCAGTAACGCAAGAAATTGAGATAAGTTAAGTTTCATTTAGTTATCAATTGTTAAATTTTATATCCAAGTATGAGCCAAAAACTTATTATAATATTAGTTATTTTATCATCTATTGCATTGTGGTGGTTCAACATCTTCCCAGTCTTATTGCTGATACTACCAATAATGTATATAAAAAGCCTCAAAGACTAGATTATCAATAGACTTCATACTGATACATCCAGTGCCAAGGGCTAAAATCCGTTCTTACAGTATCTTGAATAAAGCTTTTTAGACGTATTGCTTCTAAATCTATGGTTTGTTCGCCTACATTTGTTTTTAAGGTTATTTTAGCTTCATTTTCACCTATTTTAAGTTTTGAACGATCTATTAAAATTTTTACAGATGTTGCTGATTGGACAATACCTTCATTTGGGACTGCTTTTATCCATTTCACAAGTGGGTCAATTGACCAGGTCAGTGTCCCTCCACCAAAGTTTCTAATGTTAAAAGTTTGTGCTGCTTTTGTAGAATCAAAAGATAAATATTTTGTATCAACATATAAGGATGGCTTGGCAACAATTAACTCCACAGGAATCACTTTTGAACCTGCGTTCGATTGAATATTTATATTTCCATAATATTTCCCTGTTTTCAAACCTGACCTTTTAACTTTTACAGTACAATTAGATTTCTTCTTTGTAGAGCCTTTTCTTTTATCGAAATACAACCAACTTTCATTAGCTGATAGAGACCACATTAATAAACCACCACCATTATTAATTATCGAAAATTCTAAAGTGTTTTTCTCTGTAATAAAATTTAAAGTCTTTGATGAGACTTGAATCAAAGGTGTTTTATTAACGATTACTATGCCTGGTCCTGCCACATTTGAATTGTCTTTATTAAAGGAATCTTCAACTTTAATTAAAAATCTATCCCCCACAATAAGGTTGTTCCACCAATCATACTTGCCTTTATTAGGTACATGCTCTTCAATTAGACTCCAATTGGTACCACCATCAACACTAACATATATATTTACTAAAGGAACCCAATCATGTGTATCCCATGTTATTTCTACATTTTTAACTTCTTGGTATGCTAGACCTTTTATAGGTGAATTTATTTTTAGTTCAGTACTTTTAGATAAGTTCGAAAGGCCAGTTTCTATTAAACTTGAAATTTGATTTTTAATAGATATATCTGATTTACCATGCGGGTTAATTAACCGATTTTCATTTTTTGAAGAAGACCAATAATTATTATTTAAAGAAACATCATCATTATTTGAATAGCTAGAAATTTCTTCGCCACCATGATAAAAACGAAGCTGGAAATTTTCTACAGCTGGTTTTACAACCAACACGCTATCATTTGATGGCAAATAGGTAGATTTAAAGTGATGTTTTAAATAATAGTCATTTGAAGAAACAAGATTCATTTTTTTTACAGACCAATCTACATATTGCTCAGTACTATCTATTAGCCCAGTATGTTTTCTATATTGTAACCAACTATTCGAATTCCTACCTGCTAGAGAATTCCAACCACATTGAAAGGGAGCATTTAAATAAGTTAAAGTCTGCTCCCTGGAGTTTTGCACTTCAAATACTGGAGACCAAACGCTTTTACCTGTACAGGGCTGCCAACTAAATTCATTTCCACCATCATTTGAGTTATAATCAAAACCTATCCAACCAATTCTACCAAAAGGCACTTCTCTTTTGATTTTTCGTTCAAAATTATTTACCCATCCACTGCCGCTATATTCAATATCTGACCAATTTGACCATATATTATTATATCTAAAATTATCAAGAACAGTCGTTTTATAATTATCGATAAAATTACTATTAGATATATCTATAAAAGGACGCGAACTTTTTGTCCAAGACTTAAGATGTCCATTCTCGCTCCAATCGGTTAACTCAAGACCATAACCGCCATTTGTTTGTATCGTGCAATACTCCATATTTACCTTGCTACCACCACCAACCAAAATCCCATTTGAACGATTATTAATAATGTCAGCATAAGTAATAACACTTATACCTGGTGAAAGGACTAGTCCATGTCTATTTTGACTTATATATATATTTGATGCTGTCAAATGTCCATAGTTAACAATGCCATTATCTAAATTCTGATAAACTTTCATATTGTTAATTGTTACCATACCATAGGTATTATTTAATAGCCCAATACTTCCCCCTCTGCTTATATCTACCCAATCAAGATTTACAGTACCTTTTTCAATTAATAGAGAAATATTATCACAATGACGAATACTTACATTTTCAATCTCGACTAAGTCGTTATTACTACTTTCAACATAGATACCGTTATCACTACAAAATTGTATTTTAGTGTTGGAAACTTTGATAGGAGATTTAATATCTAAACCTTTTTCAGCGTTTGATATTTTCAAAAAGTTTATATTACTTTTCGAATGGGATGATTCAAGTTTTATTCCAGCCCAATATTTTTTTTCACTTAAAGTGCCGCGCGGCCCAATGTAAACGAGATTATCAGCACTTCCTAAAATATTAAGAGCACCTAAAACTAAAATTTGAACGCGAGTAGTATCTTTATTATTAAGAATTTTATTTTGCACATAAATACTAACACCAGCATTAATTGTTAAGACTGAATTTGGTTGAACAATGACATTTTCGCTCAGCGTTCTATTACGAGTCCAAGTGGTATTTTTTTTTATTATAATATCAGCATTGGAGATATCACTTATAGCAATAATGCAGAATAAATAAATAAGTATATTAAATCTTATTGCCATAGTTATTAAAATTTAAAAATAATGAAACAATAAGACCTCGAATTTTATAATTTATTTAAATAGCTATTTTTCCTTTACCAACAAGCGTATCATTATATGCTTTCGCTAAATCAAATGCTTCTTCATAAGAGAGCTTTACTTCTTTTTGCTTTATTACCCGTTTAAGAATATTTGAGATAAGATACCCATAAAGAGAATATTCTACCATTTTTTTATTATCTGCAGCTAGGCTCATAATACCTAGGCTAGAATTTCCACACATATAACAACTCAATTTAAAACGTCTATTCATAAATTTTTCTTCATACATTAATGATTCCTCCATTTTTTCTTGATCATTAAGTATCCTAAAGAAATGAGATTTTGGTATTTCGACTCCGGATCTAATCGCTTTCCAACTTGATTTATGTTTAACAACTTTTATTGGTTTTGAACTCGTCTGAGCATTACCGAGGTTAGATACTAAGATAAAAATGAACAGAAAATATTTATTTATCGACATCTATAAATTTGAATTATTTTGAAACAGAAAAATTTATTTTATTAATATATCATTAAAAACCAGATTAAAACTTAAAATAGTATTTATTATAAATGGCATATCATAATTAGTTTTTATTGTGTCATTTCATGAAAATAATCCTAAAAAAATCTTTTCAGATGAATGGAAAGAACTTCAAAACGCTGTGAAAGATGCAAGCCATGATTATCATCTCATGACATTATCCACTTCTACAAACGATAAACCAGATTCAAGAACGGTAGTGTTGAGGCATGTAGACAAAAAAAATTATTTATTATCCTTTCATACAGATACAAGAAGCCCCAAATATAATCAGTTAAAAAATAATCCAGATGTATCAATTCTATTTTACAGCGTAAATAAAAGAACACAATTGAGAATTACAGGTAATGCTAGTCTTTGTAAAGATTACAAGTTGTTAGAATCAAAATGGATGAGTATGAACAAAAATAGTAAGGAGTGTTACTTGGGTGAAATTGCTCCTAGTGGAAAGATTCCCAAAGGAGAAATTATTAATAAAGTAGTCATTGAAGAAAAAGATATAAATCCCCTTACAGGTATAAAAAACTTTACTAGAATAAATATTAAAATTGCTTCAATTGAAATTTTAAGACTACACCATTTAGGTCACAAAAGATTGTTCTGTAATTTAGAAAAAAATCCAATCGACTACCAATGGCTGGCTTCATGAACTATTTAACCAAAAAGTATATAAGTCTAGTATCACTTTTTTTAATAATTCTAATTACAACTTCGTGCTCAAGGTTGTATTTTGGTCCAAATAATCCTGCAAAATTTTCTACGAGCCAGCCAAATGAGCTTGGTCCAATCGTTAGTGTTTGGGAAGATGGTATGCGTACGACCGGACAACGAAATGAATTTGAGTGGTGGTATTTTGACGGAAAACTAGAAGACGGGTCAATACTAGTTGCTTATTTTTGGAAAGTTCATTTTATTGCAGATCAGTATTTCATCGGGTTTAACTATCGAGACCCTCAAGGAAATGACTTTTTCAAAATGAAATACTTTAAGAAAAAAAACGTGAAATTTTCACCTGATAGTTGTGACGTCGTTTTTGGTGAAAACCATTTTAAAGGCAATTTAGAATCATACAGTATTAAGATAAATCCAGATGATTTTGATGGAATTGGTTTTGATTTAAAACTCTCATCAAAACTAAAACCATATAGGCCACAAGATGGAATAATTAAAGCAGGTGATGATTACTTTGCATGGCTTGCTGCTGTACCAAATGGTTCTATTGATGGTGATTTAATTGTAAATGGCCAAAAAACTTCAATAACTGGCAGTGGATATCACGATCATAACTGGGGCAATACGCCGTTACAACACCTTTTTGATAACTGGGTATGGTTTAGAGGTGAAATAGAAGACAAAACCGTTGTGGCAGCTGTGTTATACATGACGGATAAGCGCGGCGGATATGATGTTCCGATTCTATACGTAGCTGATAGTGATAGTGTTCATATTAATCGTTTTGGTGAATCCGGTTTGTATTCAAAAAAATCCGCTCGTATAGAAGGTCTTTACAATAAAAAAAACGAACCCTTGTTTAATGCGCTCGATATGATAACAGAAAATGGTTACAAGGTTAACATAAAAGGAAAAAGTGTTCTTGATAACTCTGCCCTTTTTAAAAGAATGGGAATGCCCTTGCCTCTGCGCTTAGCGATGAATGCCGCAAAAATCGACCCATTTTACACTCGTTTTGATAGTGACATGACGCTGAAAATAAAAGATGAAGAACCATTAAAAGGGTTTGGCGTTTTTGAAATCATGGATTTAAAATGATTGCTCCGGCTTTATGTTTTCAACATGTAACTAAAAAATTTGAAAATATAGTTGCGCTCGATAGTATATCCATTGATGTTCCGCCCAATTCTATTTTTGGTTTGCTTGGTCCTAATGGCAGCGGAAAATCAACCTTAATGAGAATACTTTCAGGTCTGATTAAGACATGGGATGGAAATATAAGTATAAGCGGCGAAGATTATTCCTCTAGTACACAAGGTTACATAAATAAACTTGGGTTTCTCATCGAAGCACCATCTTTTTATGAATATCTATCTGCTATTGAAAATTTGAAAATTCTTTCAAGGTTAACAAACCTTAATAACGATAAAATAAAAGAAGCGTTAGATGTGGTTAATCTAACTGATAGAGCATACGATAAGGTAAAAACCTTTAGCTATGGAATGAAACAAAGATTAGGATTGGCGCAGTGCCTGCTTCATGATCCTGAGATGCTTATACTCGATGAACCCAATAATGGATTAGATCCATCAGGGATTAGAGAAATGAGTAAGATAATTAACAACCTTCACAAAAACGGAAAAACTATCTGTGTAAGTACACATATTTTAAGCGAAGTTGACACACTCTGTACACATGCGGCCATTCTTAAAAAAGGAAAACACATTGCAACGGTAAAACTAGATGACGACTATCACGCAGACACTACTTATTTACTAACTGTCGACAATGCCTCTAGCTGTTTCAAGCTCCTTAGTACTGATAAAGATTTCGACTTGAAATTAGTTGATGATAATAGTTTAATAGTAAAAACTAGAGTACAAGATGCCGTAAAAGTAATTAGGCAAAAAATATCAAAAACAGATACAGTTCACTCTCTTTCCAAACAATCTAATTTAATAGTGTATTTTGATGATTAAAAATTTACTTATTAATGAATTTATAAAGGTCTCATATAAAAAAAGGACTTACATAAGCTTCGCTTTAATTACTGTTCTCATTCCATTTATTGTATTAGCGGTAAAAAGTGGTGGTGGATCTCTTGAAAGCAAATTATATGGCCAACTTGCTGATTCATTCATTTTTGTTGGTAGCTTAGTAAATGGGAATCTATCCGCTTACATTATCATAGCAATCTTAATAAGTCATATGCCTTTTTTGAGCACTATAGTTGCCTCAGAGATTGTATCTGGCGAATACTCCAAAGGTACATTTAGAATGTATCTTACGAGACCTGTAAGCAGAAACCTTGTTCTGTTTTCCAAATTAATTATTGTTCTCGGCTATACAACATTAATGATGTTCTATTTTGTGATGTATACTCTACTTGTAAGTAGGCTGATCATTGGTAACGGCGACCTAGTCGTTTTTCATGAAGGATTATTGGTGCTTGATGCTTACGATACGGTTTGGAGGTTTTTTCTTAGTTTTTGGTTATCTAATATTTTAATGCTGACTGTGACCTGTTTATGCTTTATGATTAGCACTTTATCAAAAAATAGCGTCACTCCAATTATTGTAACCATTTCAATCGTTTTTGTAGGGACAGCAGTTGCTTTTATCCCAATTGAGTTTTTTGAGCTTTTAAACCCCTACTTATTTACCGGTTATATTGATCTTTTTTTAACAGCATTTCATGATCCGCTACCCAAACACTTATTCATTCAAGAAGCTATTGTTTGTGGTATATGGTCAACAGTGTTTATTGTAACATCATTTTACTATTTTAATAGATGCGACATATTAGACTAATTATATACCTATCATTACTAGTTTTTATATCCTCATCAAGAGCATATACGAGAAGCGTAGATCAAATTATTAAGAAAACTCAAGATCAATTTGAGATGGCTGATAATTACCAGGTCACTATGAAAATTCAACTCAAAGTTCCTGGTTTTCGTATGCCAAAGAAAAAATATAAAGTTTTTTTTAAACAGCCTAATAAACTCAAAATTAAATCTCGCGGATTTGGAATGCTGCCAAAAACAGGTATTTTTACTTCTCCGCAAGATAATTTTGATAACTTGAAAAATATGCGCTTTCTTAGCAGCAGAAATAGTGAGGGCAAAATATTTATTAAAGGTGATGTGATTGTCGATAGCTTAAAACTAAAAATGCCAAATGATTATGCTAAATTAGGTTTTAAACCAAGCGTAACCGTTAAGATAGATACAAATAAATGGGTCATAGACAACATCATTACAGAGTTAGATACACTTAAACTTGTTGAGATAACAAATGAATACAAAATCATAGATAAAAAGTTCACAATGCCCTCTGCTTCTACTGTTCAATATTTTATAAAAGATGCAAAACTATCTGGCTGGCTTAAAAAAGACATTACAAGTATTGTTGGCCAGAACCCACTTGAAAAATCTAATGATATGGTAGAAGGAAAAATATCGATTATATACGAAGATTATATAATAAATAAAGGCATCAAAGATAAAATCTTTGACTAATTACTCAGAAAGTGAAATTAATTGAGACGCCAGGGGCTAAAGTTTTGTTTTGAGGTAATAGTGTTGGGTTAATTGTAAGAGCCATATCGTTTTTAATAAAACTACTTTCACTCAATACATCAGAACTTATATTTTTTCTAGAGAAGTACCAGCCTGCAGTTATACTGGCTACATCCAGGAACCTTGATGACCGTTCACCATAATCTATTCCTGTAATCAATGCCGTACCAACCCAAGCAAGATATGCAGACCCTGCACCCAGCCCAACAATTTTCTCTTGCCCTTGCGTAAGACTTCCGTACTTTTTATTCAATCTATCAGCTAAATATAAAAACCCATTTACTCCAGCGATTGTAAGCATTGTTTGATCTTTGTAATGATTGATGTCCATGGCATAACCTAAAAGCAAACTATTTAGATAGCCTAGACCCATCGATAAATTTAAAAATGCTACATCACCTTCAGTAATTGACGAATTATTAAGAGCTATATTTTTTGCAAGCTTACCACCAGCCAATGCCCCAGCATAAACTAAAGACGTCGTCCATCGAGCAAAGTTCTCAGGATTTTTTTCAAACCAATCAAACCAATCAGTTTGCTGAATTACGCCAATGGTATTTAAGGCTCCCAGGTTGATACCCAAAGATATTAAAAACGACTGACCATTAGAGAGTTTCCACTTTGTATATGTTTTATCTGCTAAAATTGCTCCGTAAGGAACAGAAAACATGGTATAACCAAGTGCTATTTTTCCATCAGGGTCAAACTCGCCCCAATTTTCTAGCCCAATCATGCTGATAATTGGTATAATTGAATAAAAACCCAAGTTTGCACCAGCAAATTGCAAGTATGAGCGCCCCAGGGGTAAATCCATTTTCCTTGTATAACTTGAGCTTAAAGAATATGATGTAGCAAAAGCTAATAATTTAAAACCTACGTACTGCTCTGATGTCTGTTCCAAATTAAAAAGGTAAGGTATGCCTTCCCCATACAGTGTATTACCAATAGTCATCGCACCGTAAATTGTCCTCCACCTGGCTTCTTGGTTCAAAGGTTTTTTTACAACATTATCTTGGGAAACTATACTGCTATTTTGATTATTTTCAATCGATTTAGTTATTTTCTTATTGTTAATAGAATCAACATCGTCAATAGGAATAACCAGTTCACCAAATTCAGTATTCAGCTTATATGTAGAATCCGTTTTTGCAATTAGTGAACCCGTAATTTTATTGCCATTTTTAAGATCAACTATTATTTCCTTTTCTTGAGAAAAAGAAAATGAAAACAGAAATAATGATACAAATAATGCTGTACGTCTTTTATAATTATCACTAATCATATATTAATCTAAAAACATTAAATTTATATTCTATATAATAATTAGGACTCTACCTTTAAAAATAATTTAAAAAAATGAACAAAATTCTTTGGAACCCGAATCTGGATAGTAATAATAACCTTGAAGAGTTTAAGGACCTAATTAACAGTAAATACGCTCTTAGCTTGGACAGTTACCAAGAACTTTATGAGTGGTCTGTAAAGAACATTCCTGATTTTTGGAATAATGTCATTGCCTATTCAGATATCAAATATAGCGGTGACTCAACAACCGTATTGGAAAATTTAGCCATGAAGCCAGGTGCTAATTGGTTTCCTAATATTTCACTTAATTTTGCAGAAAACTTATTAAAGGAAAGAAGCAATCATCTAGCAATCATATCAAAAAATGAAAACTCTGATTTAATCAAAATCACTTACAATGAACTTTATCTTAAAGTTGCCAAGTTAGCTTATTCATTAAAAAAACTTGGTATTAAACCAGGGGATAGGATTGCAGCTATTCTTCCAAATTCGCACGAGGCAGTTATTGCAATGCTGGCTACCACTTCCATTGGAGCAATCTGGAGCTCATGTTCTCCTGATTTTGGAATCGCATCAGTAACAGACAGGTTTAAACAAATAGAACCTAAAATTATATTTTCTATCCATTCATATTATTATAATGGAAAATTATTTGATTTTCGAAAAAAATTAAATTCAATTGTCCAAAATCTATCTTCTTTAGAAAAAATAATTATCTCGAAACCTATCGAAGAAGAACCGAATAAAAATGAAAATTTTTTAAACTTATTAGATTTATTTGATAACAATTGTGATGAGATACAATTCGAAAGGTTTCCTTTTAATCACCCAGCCTTCATTTTATATACCTCAGGAACTACGGGTTTACCTAAGTCAATCGTACACGGTGCAGGTGGAACATTATTGCAACATAAAAAGGAGCTACTTCTGCATTGTAATGCATCCAAGGATGACATTGTATTTTACTATACAACGTGTGGATGGATGATGTGGAATTGGCAAGTAAGCTTTTTATCTACCGGTTCAACAATTGTTCTTTATGACGGTTCACCTTTTTTTCCTGATAAAACAGCGATGTGGAATTTCATCGATGAGCTAGATATAACAATTTTTGGCACTAGCGCGAAATTTATTGATGCATGCAAATCTCACGACCTTTCCCCAAATAGTTTTGCAAAGTTGGATTCTTTAAAGCAAATACTATCTACTGGGTCTCCGCTCGTTCCTGAAAGTTTTGATTATGTGTACGAAAAAGTAAAAAAAGATATTCGACTTGGTTCTATATCTGGTGGGACTGATATTATTTCTTGCTTCGCTTTAAATAGTCCTTCTATTCCTGTATATAGAGGAGAATTACAATGTCGAGGATTGGGAATGGATGTTGATGCTTTCGATGATAACGGGAACTCTGTTGAAAATATAAAAGGTGAACTTGTTTGCAAATCCCCTTTCCCATCCATGCCAATATCTTTTTGGAATGATGAAAAAGGAGAAAAATATTATAATGCATATTTTAATAAGTTTAAAAACGTTTGGGCTCATGGAGATTTTATCGAAATCAATGAGCACGGTGGTGTAGTAATATATGGACGAAGCGATGCAACGCTTAATCCAGGCGGAGTAAGAATTGGAACAGCTGAAATTTATAGAATAGTTGAAAAATTTATAGAGGTTGAGGACAGCCTTGTTGTAGGTCAAGAATGGAAAAATGATCAACGAGTAATATTATTTTTAAAACTGAAAGAAGGTTATAAACTTTTAAATACACTTACAGATATTATCAAAAAAGACATCAAATCTTCCCTCTCACCAAGGCATGTGCCTGCTATTATTCTTAAAATAAAAGATATACCTTACACAATAAGTGGAAAGAAAGTAGAACTTGCAGTTAAAAAAATTATCGAAGGTAAAAACGTAGTAAACCAGGATGCGTTGAGCAATCCTGAGTCTCTTGAATTATACAAATCTATTCCAGAATTATTATAAAAATGGAAGATATTTATTCAAACCCAGAATTATATGATGCGCTACATGAAGATATTAAGACAGATAAAAATGTCATTACTCATTATGCTAAACAATGTGATGGACCTGTTCTAGAGATAGCCTCTGGTACGGGTAGGTTAGCAAAGTATATTATTGATTTAGGCCTACCCTACACCGGTATCGACAATAGTGACGCATTTGTAAAAAGCGCTGTCAATAATTTCGCCAAAAGTGGAGAGTTCATTCTTCAAGACATGCGTAACTTTGATCTTGAAAAACAATTTGAATTTGCATTCATTGGTTTCAATTCTTTTCTCCATAATCTCAATGATACTGATGCTTTAAGTTGCCTTAAATCCATAAATAAACACTTATCAAGTTCTGGTTTATTTTTATTATCTATATTTCAACCAGACCCGTTGTTTTTATATCAAGATGAATATCTTCACGAAGCTCGGTCATTTTTTAATTACAAAGGTAAACAATGCAGAATGATGGAAAAAAACAGCTATGATGATGACACACAAATAAATAGCTTAACCTGGTATTTAGAAATTGATGGTGTACTATCTAAAGAAACCTATTCCTTTGAACAGCGAATGTATTATCCGCATAAAATGGATATCTTATTTGACCAGGCAAATTTTAAAGTTTTGGAAAAGTTTGGAGACTGGAATATGGTACCTCTTCAAGAAGAAAGTCCTCTTCAAATTTATGTTTGCAAATCAAATAGACAACAATGAACTATCTCTTATTAAATGGCTCTCGAAAAGTCTGAAATGGAATGAGCAGTAAGCTTTTTATACTTGAATAGTCCTCTTCATTAAAGTGAGTGTCAAGACCGTAAACCAAGGATGTCATGTCTTTCTCTTTCGAGGTTGTTCTAAAAAGATGATCCCAGAATGAGAAAATATTTCCATAGTTCGAATCTGTATTTGGTTGGACATAGTGGTGATGTATTTTATGAAAGTATGGTGTCACAAAAACATAGGATAATAATTCATCTATTTTCCTAGGCATCTGAATATTTGCATGAGTTAGGTGCGCAAAAAATGCTGAGGCCGTCTGATATAGCATGACTAAACCAAATGAAGGACCTACGACTAGGACAGCAAAACAGGTAAAAGCCAGTCTTAAAATATTTTCCCCAGGGTGATGCCTTAACCCACTTGTTACATCAACGTTAATATCAGTGTGGTGAATAATATGAAACCGCCACATCCATCTAACTTTGTGCTCAAGAAAATGGACCAACCATGCTCCAATTAAATCTAATAGTACCAAGCCTATAATTACGTAGAGCAAAATTGACATTTCAAACATATGCAACACACCAACTTGATGGAATTGAGTATAGCTCACCGTTGCTACAATCAAAGTTGCTCCGAACAAATTAACAACCAAGGTTATCAACGTAAACGTAATATTAATAGCTGCGTGCTTACCTTTGTGATAATCGAATTGAAATAAAGGTACAATCATTTCTAAAAGTAAAAAAAAGAAAACACCCGAAACTAAAAATAGTGTTCTAACAAATGTAGGTACCGTTTCAAAATAGGTTAAAATTTCCTGCATTTGATAATACTCTAAATTATTTCAGAAGTACCATTTTTTTCATTTGATGATACGTACCAGCACGGATAGTATAAATGTACATTCCTGCACCAACAGGTAATCCCTTATCATTCGTTGCATTCCATACGGTTGTATGGTATCCAGCTGAGATATTGCCCTGGATTAATGTTCTTACTTTCCTTCCCATCATATCATATATGCTAATTGTCACCATCGACTGCTCAGGGATTGCATAGCGTATCTGCGTGCTAGGGTTAAATGGATTGGGATAATTCTGTTCCAATGCAAACACAGTAGGTACAGTCACCTGTTCAGATGATGAGAGAACTGCTGCTGCAATATCGGAAGCATCGCTCTCATTACCAGCACTATCTACCGCTGTAATCCAGTATTCATATAATCCTTGAGTACCTTCATGGTCAACATAAAAAGAGTCTGTTGTGGTAAAGACCATCGCAAGATCAGCACTGTTAAGATCGTTTTTGTAAATATTATGATAACTAAAATCCTCATCTACCTGCGTGTTCCATTGTAATACAACGCTAGAACCGCTCTCAAGCGCAGTTAATCCTTGAGG
>CALKMQ010000104.1 GCA_938092125.1 uncultured bacterium | reverse complement strand
AGAAATGATAGAATTCTTTAATTCATCTATTCCTTTCTGAGACAAACTATCTACTTTGAAAATATGACTACTTTGAAAAATAGTATCTTTTTGAATTTTTTTAATATCAGATATAACTAGGTCTATCCATTCGTTATCAACACCATCAATTTTTGTTATTACAGTAATTCCGATTAAAATAGATAAACTATTCAAAATATGGAGATGCTCTAAAGTTTGTGGCATTACACCATCATCAGCAGCTATTACTAATAAACCAATATGAATATTTGACGATCCCGCTACCATATTTCTAATAAACTTTTGATGACCTGGAACATCCACAATAGTGATTTGCTCATTTAAATAAGCAAAACCAAGGTCTATTGTAATTCCTCTACTTTTTTCTTGTAAAAGAGTATCTGTATTGGTTCCAGTAAGAGCTTCTACTAGAGATGTTTTACCATGATCAATATGCCCAGCAGTTCCAATAACAATTTGTTGCATAATTAAACTTTATTTATAGCATCAATTATATGAAAACTTTGAGAAGGCAATACAGCTTTAAGATCTATGAAAAATGAATTTCTATTGCTAAAACCTATAATTGGAACTTTGTATTGTTTAAATAATTTTGATAGAACATTAATGGACATATCTGTAGGGGAAAATTTTAGAGCAATACTTTTAAGGTTTTTTTCAGGCAAAGAGCCACTACCAGCCTCGACCATAGAATGCTCAATGGTTAGACCAAGCGTTCTAAGTTTATTTTCCTGAACACTATTAATTATTTCTTCAGCCATTTTTTTTAATTTTTTTTTATCTCGCGTCAATAACATTAAAGCAAGATTAGATTTTAAAAATCCATTCTTTTTATAACTCCGAAGTATATCATCTAAAATGGCAATTGTAATTTTATCACATCTTACCGTGCGATAGATTGAGTTTGACTTGATAATGTTTATTAAAGTTTTTGTAGACAGTATAATTCCTGATTGCGGCCCTCCAAGCATTTTGTCCCCTGAAAAAAGTGTAATATCTGGACCTTTTTTAACTATTTCAGAAACTGGGATTTCAGAAGGAATATCAAATTTACTCATATCAATAAAAGAGCCACTACCTAAATCAGCCACTACGGGAATTTTATATTTTTTACCAATAGAAACTAAATCTTCTAAAGGCACTTCTTTGGTGTAACCTTTCATGACATAATTACTTGTATGAACCCATAACAGCATTTTAGTGTTCTTAGAAATTTCTTTTTCATAATCTTCAAGATGTGTGCGGTTGGTAGATCCAACCTCTTTTAAAACACCACCTCCTTTTTTTATAATTTCGGATATTCTAAATGAACCACCAATTTCAACAATTTGGCCTCTTGAACAGATAACCTCGGCATTTTCAGATAAAGAATTAATAATTAATAAAAGAGCCGCAGCATTATTATTAACAACGACTGAATTTTCAGTGCCACAAATTGAGGCAATGTGTTTATCAATATGTGATTGACGGTCTCCCCGTATATTTTTTTCTAGATTAAACTCGAGATTCGTATAGCCATTAATTTTATCTGCAATACTCCTTAAATGTGAACCTGCAAATGGAGCTCTACCAAACCCCGTGTGCAGCACAATACCAGTACCATTAATAATATTAACAAAAGATGATCTAGCTTTTTTCCTTACTTTTATAGCGATTTCTTTAATAACTACGTCTTTTTCAAAATCATAGTTCTCATCAATTATTTTTGATCTCAATTCTTCTAACTCTTGATTAATCAAAGCTTTTAAAAAGTTCTCATGAACACCTAAATCGTTGTCAATCGAATTTATAATCGATGTAACTGATGGCATAGATTTGAATTTAGTGTTATTTATCATATATGCTAAAAACCCCTAGGTTAATTGTTATTTTGCTAGGGGTTCTAAAAATGAACTTTGGATAAGTTCTAAATAATATTGAATAATTAATTATTTTTTATCGTTTCTCTTTAATTCTAGTCCCTTTGCTTCCAGAAATATCTCTGAGGTAATTAAGTTTCGCTCTTCTAACTTTACCTTTTCTTTTGACATCAATATTAGAAATCATTGGAGAATGTAATGGGAAAATTCTTTCGACACCGATTCCATTAGAGATTTTTCTTACGGTGAATGTTGCATCTAAAGATTTTCCTGCTCTTCTTCCGATAACCACGCCTTCAAAATTCTGAACTCGCTCTTTGTTGCCTTCACGAACCAACACACTTACAACAAGAGTGTCCCCTGTATCAAATTCTGGAATATTGTCTTTTAAGTATTCTTTAGTAGCATCGTGCACTTTATTCATGATTGAACTCCATATGTTTAATTGATTTATTATATTTTTCCCAGATATCTGGACGTTTCTGTTTTGTAAGAACCTCAGATTTATTTTTTCTCCAAAGTTTTATTTTCTCATGATGCCCTTCAAGAAGTACACCCGGTACTGTTAAGCCTTCAACTGTTCTTGGCTTTGTGTAATGCGGATAATCTAAAAGCTCATTTGAAAAGCTATCAGTTCTAGCAGAATTAATGTTATTAAGTGTCCCCGGACTGAGCCTGATTATACTATCAATTATAACCATGCTACTTAGTTCACCATTTGAGATAATATAATCACCAATAGAAAATTCGTGAGTGACATATTTATCAATCACTCTCTGATCAACGCCTTTGTAACGACCACATATAAAAATAAAATTCTTGATATGCACGTTCTTTTCAGCTTGTTCCTGATTCCATTGCTTACCTTGAGGAGTCGGATAAATTATATTCGTATTTTTAATAGATGAAGACATCAAATCAAATGAATGTTCAATTGATCGCATTAGAGGCTCGGCCATTAGAACCATGCCATCGCCTCCACCAAAAGGTGTATCATCTATTTGTTTATAATCATTATTAGCAAAGTCTCTAATATCAATTAAATGAAAGTCGACATGATGCCCACTAACTGCTTTTCGAAGTATGGTTGAATCAATGCAACTTTTTATCATTTTAGGAGCTGAAGTAATAACGGTTATATTCATATTTCTAATAAACCGTCTACATCAGCGATAATAATTTTTTTATTATCTACATCTAACTTTTTAATTACTTCACTAATTATAGGAATAAGTAATTCTTTTCCATCTTTAAGTACAAGATATACATCATTTGCAGGTAGCCACATGACGTCCTTGAGAATTCCAGCATTTCTACCGGATTCAGTTTCTAAATCAAATCCAATAATTTTTTCAGAAATAAAATTTATTTCATCGCTTTTGTCTGCTTTGATGTAAATAATCTTACCTACTAAACTATCTGCTTTATGGATAGAATCAATACCTTTGAACTTAAATCTCATTTTTTTGCCAAGACCAATAGTATTCTCAAGTTTTATATCGGACAGTTTTTCATTCTCGGCGCCAATATGTAAAGATTTATTTATTATGTAATCGATGCTATACCTTGAAAAAGGCCTCAATCGAACTTCACCCTTAAATCCGGATGATGTAGTAATTTTTGCGATAGCATGTTTTTGATCACACATAACAATCTTTAATCAATGACGTCCAATCTAGCTCTTTTACCGCCTTGTTTTGCATTAACGGCAAATACAATAGTTCTGAGCGCTGAAATATTTCGACCTTGCTTACCAATTACTTTACCATAATCACCTTCGCCGACAGTTAGTTCATAAATTAGTCGCTGCTCAGTTTCAACTATATTAACGTTAACTTCATCCGGCTTATCGACAAGAAGTTTGACAGCAATTTCTATAAATTCTAACATAATTTACTCCTTTTTTTATTCCTCTTCAGATTCATCTTCCTGCTCTGGAGTCTTCGCAGCTTCTTCCTTTACAGGTTCTTCCTTTGCAGGCTCTTCCTTCGCAACTTCTTCCTTTGCAGGTTCTTCCTTTGCAGCTTCTTCCTTTACAGGTTCTTCCTTTGCAGGCTCTTCCTTCGCAACTTCTTCCTTTGCAGGTTCTTCCCTATGTTCTGAGCCAACATCTACAGGAACTTGAGATTCTTCTGATTTTTTAGATAGTTTTTCTAATTTTTTTGCTTTCCTATCGGCCAGGACGTTTTCACGATTCATTTCCCACTTTTTCATCTCTTTCTCAATTTCTTTTTCTTCCGTGCCTTGCTGCATTAAATGCCAACGAAGCGATAGCCCTTCTTGCCTCATTATTTTTTTTACAGCATCTGATGGAATAGCACCTTCGCCAAGCCAATGAAGAATTCTTTCATCATTAATTTCGTATGAATTATCAGTAGAGATAGGATTATACCAACCAACTTGCTCTATTGCCGCGCCATCGCGTTTTTTCCTAGAGTCAATAACAATAAGCCTATAAAAAGGTCTATTTCTTCTTCCTATTCGTTTAAGTCTAATTTTTGTCGCCAATTTAATCTCCTTTTATCTAAAACTCTTTAATAGTTTCTTTGTAGAAAATTTAGTCTGATTAGAATTCATTTTTTTCATCATCTTTTTCATTTCTAAAAACTTTTTGAGTAATGAGTTGATTTCAAAAACATTTCTACCACTACCAAGTGCAATTCTTTTTTTTCTACTAGTGTTTATTATTTCAGGCTTAGTTCTTTCATCTGGAGTCATTGAGTTAATTATTGCCTCTGTCCAAACAAGTTGATTTTCATCAACACTTAAGCCTTTAAATTTACGACTAATTCCAGGAATCATACCAATTAATTCAGTCATTGAGCCCATTTTCTTCATTTGATGTATTTGTGCTCGAAAATCATTAAAGTCAAACGAATTATTAGATATTTTCTTTTCCAAGTTTTTTACGTCTTCATCTTTTACAATTTTCTCCACTCTTTCTACTAATGAAATAACATCACCGAAACCAAGAATTCGATCCGCAATTTGTTTAGCATTAAAGTCTTCTAAACCATCATATTTTTCTGATACGCCAATAAATCTTATAGGAACACCTGTTACGCTCCTTAAAGACATTGCTGCACCGCCTCTAGAATCACCATCCATCTTTGTCATTATTGCACCTGTGAGTTGGATGGCTTCGTCAAACGTTTTTACCGAAGAAATCATATCTTGTCCAGTCATACTATCAGCCACATAAAAAATTTCTTTTGGCGACAACAACTCTTTTAAACTTTGTACTTCAATCATCATCTCACTATCAACATTTAATCTGCCTGCAGTATCATAGATTATAATATCAAAGTTCTTAGTCCTTGCTTTCTCAAGTGCGTTCTTACAAATCAAAAGTGGGTCGTTTGAATCGTCATGGTACACATCTACATTAATTTGTTGACCCAATGTTTTTAACTGATTGGAAGCACCAGGACGATAAGTATCTGCGGCTACTAGTAAGACCTTCTTTTCTTGATTCTTAAACTTAAATGCTAATTTAGAAGCTGTAGTAGTTTTTCCGCTTCCTTGGGTACCAATTAGCATTATTGAATTAAGTTTAGACGACAAATCAATACTAGATGAATCTTCGCCTAATGTTTTTATCATTTCTTTATGAATGATATTTATGAATTGTTCGCCAGGCTTGATGGATTTAAGGACTTTTGTGCCTTGTGCTGAAATTTTTACATTGTTTACAAATTCTTTTGCAACCAAAAAATTGACATCAGCTTCTAGCAATGCTTTTCTAATTTCCCTAGAAATGTGATCGATATTTTGATCTGTAATTTTTCCCAGACCTCTAAGGTTTCTAAAAATAGTATCAAATCTTTTACTTATTCCATCAAACATTTGTGCAACATTTCCCCTTGATTATTAAACAGATAATACCATAAGTAGACTAATTACAGAATATTTTTTTCAATTATTAAAAAGAATCATTAAAATTATAATCAAGCGAGATACCGTATTGTGCTGGTTCACCATAACTAACCCATAGCTGGTCTTCATAATTTGGCGGGATTAGACCAAAATAGAATCCTCTTACAGCATATTTTTGATCAAAAATATTTTTTGTCCAAACACTAATTTTAAAGCTGTCTAAAATTTTACTAATAGAAATGTTTGTCAAAGCATAATCTTCTGATTTAAAGTTGTGGCTATCAGAGAAATAATATTCACCCTTGTGACTTTGATTTAATGTGAAAGACATCGACTTGTAATTGTAAATAATTGATGCTGACGCAGTTATTTTAGGTGCCATAGCTGCCTGGCGAGCGCCTCCATATTGAACATCATTATTATTAATGATGTAAGAAAATTTGCTTGTCCAAGTATCTAGATATGCAAAAGAAGTTTTCAAAAATAGTTTTTTAGCTATGCGCGCATTCAAATCAAATTCAATACCCCTTGAAAAACCTCCATTTTTACTATTAGTTGTAAAATAATAAAAACTATTTGGGTCGTTTATATTTTGCTGAGCAGATATAGAAATTTGCTGATTTATTCTATTACTATAGAAATAAGAAATATTTGTGAAAATTTTATCTGTGTTATGTTTTAAGCTTATTTCAAAATTACTTAAATACTCTGGATTATAGATTCGGTTTTGAGATGAAACATATGGTTGTTGATTTACACCACCTGTTTTGTAACCATACGAAGCATGAGCAAAAAGTTTAAAATTTGAACTTATATTGTAGGCTACACTACTTTTAAAACCATTTAGATTGAATTCTTTATTTGAGAGAACAGTTGGTATTGTGTCATTGGAATATCCAAATGATTGCCCAATGTAATTAACTTCATTTATTTCGTACCTTAGGCTATTAGATAAGTTAATTTTTTCATTCAAATCAGAATTTAAATGAACATAAACGGCTTTGATATTGATGTTGTAATCACTGCTGGCTCTAGCAACGTTTCCTTCGCCACCGAATAAATAACCTTCTGCATCATCTTTTTCTTCTAATTTTTTAAAGTATGCACCAATTGAAAATTTTTTATCGTAATAACGAACCTCAGAGTTTGTATTGTTTTTTATCCTAGTGGTTTTATCAAAATATTGATAAGGCGCATAATAACCATAGTAGTAAGAATCAAAATTATAAGTACTTGAATCTTCCCAGAAAGCATTGTTACCCCAATCACTATCATAACTATAAATTATATCAGATGAAGAATGAGAGTATCTTAAAAGCGTATTAAAGTTTTTATTTTTCATTATCAATTTTGATGCTATCGCTTTAGTATTTTGATAATCTCTTCCAGGTTGATCTGAATACGTGAAAAATTGTTTGTTATTATCCGGTGCCCAAGCATCATATCCATTATCCATTTCTGATAATAAAAATGTATTTTTAAGCAGGATATTTTCATTGAATGAAAAATTTATTTTAAACCTAAAAAACGTTTCATCTTTTTTATTAGTATTGTTAACTCCTAAAAATTTATTTTTCCTGAAGCCATCTTGATAATTTTTGTAAAAATTAAATCTAAAGTATGAATTTCCTAAGGCTTTGAGGTTTGCAGTAATGCCTGTAAATTTGTAATTATCATTACCAGTCTTGTAGTTGACCTTGATTAAATTTTTTCTTTCAGGCTCATGAGAAGATATATTAATCGCTCCTGCTATTGCATTATTCCCAAAAACTGTCGACTGAGGGCCTCTTGCAACTTCTATATTATTTACATCAATAGTACCACCAATCGTTCCAATACCACTTAAATCGATACCATCAAGTTCATAACTAACAGAATGGTTCGGCGAACCTTCACCAAAAAACTGACTTCTTTCGCCAATACCTCTTATTTGAAAATATCTAGGCCTACTTGTACCGCCAGCAAAATTTAAATTTGGTATATGATTTATTACATCTTGGAAATGATCAAAATTATGATTTTTTAAACCATTTTGACCTATTACGGCAATGCTTGAAGAAGAATTAAAAAGTGATTGTTCCGATAATGAAGAAACAATAACTATTTCATCCGATGAAATGATATCTCGAACTAAATTGACAAAAATAGTATCCTTAGCAAGGATTTTCACTGTTTTAAACCCAATATGACTAATGGTTAGATACTCTGTTTCAGCATCAATAATAAATTCTCCTTGTTTATCAGTACTAGTGCCATTACTACCTGATATTACGTTTACCCCCCCCAATGTTTGATTGAGTAAACTATCTTTAACAATTCCAAAAATAGGAATTGAATTAGCTGTTATTGATTGAGAAAGAATAAAAATTAAAAAAAGAATGCGCAGAGCCTCGTTCCTTCCGCTGGTATTATCCAGATCAAGTTTTAAGGGTTTAATTTCAGTTGTACAACAATACAACACCCCTAGAGATGCCTAAAACTAATTATAACCTAAGTATTTATTCAAAAAATAATTATTATTAATTATGCTATTTTTTGAATAAGTAGATTTTATCTTAATAAGATAACTAATTTAACATTATGAATGAACGAATAGATCACATCATCAGACTAAGAAATTTAATTGATGACATAGATAATCAAATTTTTGAATTACTTGCTAAAAGATTTGATATATCAAAAAAGATTGGAGAATCAAAATCTGCCAATAAAATCCCCATTAATGACGGCTCAAGAGAAAAAGCTATAATTAAACGGATATCAAACGACTATAAAAATAAAATTAGACCTGAGCACGCTGAAAAATTACTTAAAACAATTTTTTTAATTTCAAAAGATATCCAAAAATTAAAAAAATAGTGGTTAATCTTAATTATATTATTAAAATTTAAGGTATGAATAGACCATTCTTAAAATATAGTTACTATTTCAAATATTTTTTTAGACCCCAAGAGGTTTATTGATTTTTCTTAACAAGTTATAAATTAATTTTAAAAACCTCGAAAATTTTCGAGGTTTTTTTTTATAAATCATTACAAACAATTAAATACAATAATATGAAAAAAATAGGTATACAAGGAGCAAAAGGGAGTTTTTCTGAAGAGGCAGCAGTGAAATTCGCTTCAAATCATGGCATCGCTGATTATGAAATTGATTATCTTATATCATCTGATTCAGTTTTAAGTAGCATCGAAAATTCAAAAACAGATTTTGGCATTTTCGCAATGGAGAATGCACAAGGAGGTGTTGTTATTGAAAGCGTAGAGGCTCTTGCACTTCATAAAGCTAAAATAATTGAAATGTTCCATATTCCAATCGAACAAAATCTGTTAGGTTTAAGTGGTACAAAAATTGGAGATATAACCCAAATTCATTCTCATAGGCAAGCATTAAGACAATGTAAAAATTATTTGAGTGAAAACTTTTGGACTAGGCCATTGATTGAAGAGGATGACACTGCAGAATCTGCTCGTCGCCTAAGCCAAAAAAAAATACCTAAAACGGCTGCTGTAATAGCAAACAGAACATGTGCAGAAATTTATGGCTTGGAGATATTAGAAGAAAGTATACATGATTTAAAACACAACCTAACCTTGTTTATTGGTGTTTGTAAGCTCGACTTAAAATGAATACTATCGGAATAATTGGATATGGAAGATTTGGTAAAGTATTAGCAAATATTCTTCAAAAAGGTTTTTCATTAAGAATTCATGATATCGAAGAAAAAGAATCAACAAGTAATGTCAATATCCTTACTTTAGAAAAAGTACTTGAAGAAAAAATTATTTTTGTAGCTGTTCCAATACATCAATTTGAAAAATTAATTCAAAAAATATCAAAAATTATTGAGAATGATAGAACCCTCATTGATGTTTGTTCTGTAAAAATTCATACATCAAGAGTAATGTTAAAGTACCTCCCTAAAAATATTGGAATAATATCAACACACCCAATGTTTGGCCCTGATTCTATTTTAACCAACCAGAAGTTAAAGATGATGATGCATAAAACTAGAGACTGTCATAACCAATACCCTTTTTGGAAAAAATACTTCAATGATCAAAATATTAATGTATTAGATATGAGTCCAGAAGAACATGATAAGCTTGCAGCTAATACTCAAGGCATCACTCACTTTCTTGGAAGGACTTTGAAGGAGTTTGGAATTTCAAAGACCAATCTAGATACTCAAGGATTTAGAGATTTATTGAACCTTGTTGAGCAAACCTGCAATGACAGCTGGCAACTATATTCAGATTTGCAATTCTACAATCCATATACAAAAAACACAATACGAAGATTAAAAGAATCTTTTGAAAAAATTAAAAACGATTCTGAAGGAATTTGAAAATGAACCAATGGAAAATAAACAGTTGGAGAAATTTTAAAGCAAAGCACGTCCCTACGTACAAAGATGCTGAAAAATTAAGAATTACTGAAAACACACTTAAAAGCTTTCCACCTCTGGTATTTGCCGGCGAAGTACGAGCTTTAAAAAAAAACCTCTCGCAGGTGGGTGAGGGAAATGGAATTTTACTTCAAGGTGGAGATTGCGCAGAAAGTTTTTCGGAATTTAATGCTGATAATATTCGTGACACTTTTAGAGTATTACTCCAAATGGCAGTTATTCTTACATCTAGTACTAAACTGCCAGTAATAAAAGTTGGTAGAATGGCTGGACAATTTGCTAAACCACGGTCTAGCGAGTTCGAGACAATTAATGGTCAAAGTTTTCCTAGTT
>CALKMQ010000103.1 GCA_938092125.1 uncultured bacterium | reverse complement strand
TCGTTCTCCATCATATCAGTTCTAGTTCTGTCATTGCCAGACTGGGTGTAATTAATTCCTACGTTATCCACAACCCAATCAGGTAAAATACTTCTAACTTTTTCAACCAATGAGTTTGCAATCTTATTGATGTCAGGAAGCCAACCTGTAAACCAATTCCAAAAATCTGTTACCCATCCAGTAATTGATTCTCTTAGATTAAAATCTGGCGCATCCTCAGATCTCCAACCAAGCTTTTTAGTAACCCAATCAATAAACTGATTTACTGGCCACCAAACAATATCGATTAGAGTTGTAGCAGCACCAACAGCTCCAGGTACAATTGCCATTATGCCTTCCCATAATTGCTTAAGAGCTGCAGTAGGATCTGAGAATAAAGTTTTAATCCATTCAAAAGCTTTAGCAGGAAAGTCTAATACACCTTGAATTAGATTTGTAATTTTTTCTTCAATATTAAAATTTTTAATTTGCTCAGACTCTTCATCAAATCCAAACTTACCTAATACCCAAGCTAAACCATTCTTTAATAAATCTAAAGGCGCGCCTAAGAAATCACCAATAAAAGCCGAGATACCAGCAGTAAACTTTTCCCATTCACTACCTTCAGTGTTTTTATAAGCTTCGATGCCATCTAAAAGTGACATAAAAATACCTAATGGCCATAGCAATCTACCCATAAACTTCAAAAACTTGCCAGCATCTGCAGCACCCTGTGAGATACCTAAAACACCATCAAGAAAACCAAATAACTTAGCACCAGGTCCAACAATATAAGCATCAAAGGCGTTGCCCGTTGCCCGGATGGGGCCCATTATTTTATCAAATCCGTTAGTAAGTCGTGTTATTAATCCACTAGAGGCTTCATCCATCATTTGTAATGTAGATTTCATTTCCTTACCAGTAAATCTACCAGTCGCAGCGTCTCTTGCCATTTTTCCGGTTGCTGGATCAACGCCAAAACCAGCTAATATTGCTCTAGTTAAGTCTTCTGCAGCTGTTGTAATCTTAGTAACTAGATTTGAACCAATAGCTCTTATTCCACCAGCCTTTGTAGCAGCCTTTACTGTCTCGTCTAAGTCATCGCCTATAGATGTTATAGGTCTAAATACATTTCTTAGTCTTTCGCCTAATTGCTTTATCTGACCTAAAGCAGCAGTTTCCCAACCTCTTAATCCAGCAAGTGAGGCAGTAAGAGCTCCTATCCCCGCTACTAATGAACCCAAGTTGGCCCCAAGAGCACCGAGACCTAATGCTTTAAGAATATCAAAATCTTCACCTGCTTTGATACCCTGTTGATACAAGGTCCCTTGGGGTTTTTTCTCATAAGCAGTTTCTGCTCTATCGAGCCCACCTCGAGTCATTCTAACAAAGTAATCAGCAATTATCTCTAGATGTTCTTCTTGTCTTTTTTCAGATTCTTCCGCGCTTTTCAGTTGCTCTGATATTTCATTAAGAGTAATATTAACTGCCATGTCGCTATCCTTGACTCATTTGTCTTCTTTGTTGCTCTTCTCGTTGCTCTTTCAAATGTTGCATTAATAAGTGCACATAAATTTCCCTCTCCCAGGGCATCATATTTTCAAGCTCAGTTAATGAATATTTATGATGTTGCATCAAAGAAAAGTTCATTTGAAAATAATTCACCAGCGTATCATGGGAGAGGGCTACGAGAAAAAATCCTGCATACCTTGCAAGACTGCTTCGTTTTTTTCTCCACATGCTTCACAATCATATTGTACATCATGTTTTAACTGCGGCATTTGCTGAACAAATGATACAATCTTTTCAAATTGGGCAGATGTTAGACTTTCTACAAATTTAAGAATATCTTCCTTTGCTTCATCTGCAAAATTAATAATTTCATCATCAGTATTCAGTGTATCTAAACAATTAGCAATCATACTATACATTTGTTCTGTTGATGTTTTACCATTTACAGCAGTTTCAATCGATGATGCGTATTTTGGAAATCTCATTGTAATTGCATATTTGTCATCTAGCTTAATTGTATTATCAATTTTAGGCATATCAACTTTTATATCATCTAATTTGATTTTAATCGGATTCATATGCTCACAGCTTTTACACTTAATTTGAATATCTGACGTTTCACCTACAGACTTTGCCCTGATTTGTGTAAACATGTATTCGACATCAAATGTGGTTAGCTCTTGTGTTTTGACTGGATCAATTACACATGCTTCAATTGTATTTACAATAGAGTTTAAAATCTGCCTTTGATCTTCTGACTCTAAAGCCATCAATAATACTTTTTGTTCTTTTACAAGAAATGGTCTGTACCTAATACTTTTTTGAGTAGATGGTATAATAATTTCATATTTTGGTGATTCATTTAGTCTTGGTAGTGTCATTCATTTCATCCTTACACGAAAAATCTAGATAATAAAGTTCCTAAAAATACATTTAGAATATTGTTGCTATTTGCTGGTTCAGTAAATCCTGACTTCCAGTTTGTATAAGATAGCTGTATGTTTAGTTCAACTAAGCCATCTTGGTCATTATTCAATTGAATTGCGTTCATTGTAGTTGGGAATGCATCGAGTAACTCTACCTCATATACAATATCATCACGAGTAATAGATTCTACATTAAGTTCAAATATTCCAAGCCTTTTATTATATTTTGGAAGACTAATACCTTTTTTTAATTGCTGGATTTTAACTGGAAAACTATAGTCTTTCTTATAACCAATTTCTTTAGTTGTCTGATTAACTGCTAAGTTTTGCCAGGTCTCAATGTATTCTTTAATGCCGTAATCGTTTAATACTTGAAAGGTCATGCTAACATCTTCTGACAAATAGCCATAGGCCATTTTCTTTGTAGTAATTCCGATAGTCCTTTCACGTGTTAAAATCTGCCTACCCGGTAGATTGGCATCTCTGCATAAAAGATTAATCTGTTCCTTAGTCGCACCAGGAAGTGTGGGCAATTCAACACGAAAAATATTACTACGTGCTGCACCGCCTTTATCAGATATTAAACTTTTAAAATCATCTATTGTAGCTAATGCCATTAGATCATTCTCCTAGAATCACTATAAACTTTACTTTTATTGCCCTTTTGAAAGTCGGCTGTCGGCAAGAATGTAGCGATTTCCCATTCGGGTGCAGGAACTCTTGCAAATCTACTTCTCACTTGGTCATTAAGATAGTGTTTGATACAGGGTTTAAAGTACTTCATTCTTGCTGCTCTTTGCAATAAATTATAAGATAATCTAAATCTTGTGGTTTCATCATATTTTTTATTATTTGTAAAATCTAATAACGAATCTAAAAATTTAGCTCTTAGAATTGGTGGTAAGTAATGCAAATTTAAACCAAGGAAACCGCCATCAGCTGGACCTATTACAATTACAAGTGGAAAACTATCATAATATGGTAATTCTTTTTTACCCTTTGGATCGTAGAAAAACATATACATTGAACCAACAATCTCACGATTTGACAGCTCAACGGGTTCTTCTCTCATCAACGCGTTTCTATTGATTCTACGTATATTTTGAACACGTCTACGAAACCAGTCACGAGACTGTTGAGTCCGTGGCGTGATACCAGCTCTAAATGCTTCTAATTCTAGGTTGTTAAATAAGTTACTCATAGCAGTATTTATAACTATTCAAAGGAATATCCAAACTCTTTAATATCGGCTTTAAAGTGTTCAGCTACATCATCTATCCAATGTGGATTTGTATAGTATTTGCGATAATCTTTATGCTTTGATTGATTAGCAGGAAACAGTGGCCTATAACAATTGTACATATCTTGAATTTGAAGAAAATCTTTGTCTAGATTTTCAAACCTCAAGATGCAGTCCACTTTGTCAAAATATGTGGTCTGCGGTTTATGCACGCATCCCCACTTACCATGCTCCCATTCTCTGTTTGCAAAGTCTTCCCATGATGTTTTGAGTGGATCTATGCCGTACTTTCCATCACTTGTTTGATGCCTACGCACGTAATAATGATAAGCACTTACTACTCTATCCCATGGATTTCTTACAACACAGAATGTAAATCCCATATCCATCTGTCTTTGGTCAGCATCCATCCATTTTTTAATTCGTTTTTGCGCAGCGTGTTTTCCACCATGCTGTTGTTGAAAAAGGTATGATCCCTGGACATTATGTGTTAGCCATTGACTAATAGCAACACCTGCGTTTTTAGGAATATGGATAAATGTGCCGGTAGGTTTTGTTATAACAACTGTCATTTTTTAGATTTCTTTTTATAAGGTTTAAGTGGTTTCAAAGGTTTTATTTGCTTAGGATTTATACCCATTTTTTCTAGATGTTTTTCTGTCCATATGACAAAATCCCAGCCTCTGTCCTTAGCATAACTTTCAGCGGCATGCCATTTGTTCTGATTTTTAACATAAGTCAT
>CALKMQ010000102.1 GCA_938092125.1 uncultured bacterium | reverse complement strand
GTAAATGAATACTGAAGTCCGCCTACAGATCCAGCCCATAGGATACCCGTATTTTGATCAAAATGAACACTGCTGATATTATTATTTTTTAATCCTTGAGCCGAAGTAATCGGGAAGTCATATTGATTACTATATAGGTTGTAACGATAAATACCTCCATGACTAGTTCCCACATATAGGAATTCAAAACCCTCTGATAATGAATTAATTCTACCAGGTTCTTTAAAAAGCAACCAGTCAAAAGGCCTGTAACGAGCATTAGGCTGAGAAAAAGAAATAGCAAAAAATAAAAAGAAATATAGGCCTATATGATAGCAAGTCTTCTTATTTGTAGCCATTTATTAATCCATATTATAATGATGAGAAAAAATTTCTTTCAATGAATCTACACTTATAGGAAAAACACCAATCTCTTCACAAACTCTTCCGGCAGCTAAATTCGCAATAGTAGATGATTCAAGCGGATTAAGGCCACAAAGATCGTTTATAGCAAAAGTAGCAATGACGGTGTCACCAGCACCTGAGACATCATAAACATTTCGAGCTTTTGTAGGAATTTGATAATGCTGATCATTATGATATAAAGACATTCCGTCGGCTCCCAACGTAAGAAGTAAAATATCGGAATCAATAAATTCTTTAAACTTAAACCCTGAACTTGGTAGAGTTCCAAACTGCTTGTTCTTTACGATTGCATTATACTCTATCAAATTAGGTTTAAACAGCCTGACACCTTTAAAACATTCATAATTATCATATTTAGGATCCACATATACCGGTATCTTATGCTTAGACGAATAATTAATGACGTAAGAGATTAATTCTTTCGGCAAAGCACCCTTATTGTAGTCTTCTATTATTATGCCATCGATATCTTTGCAGCTCTTATTAAAAACTTTGATTGATTTTTCAATCAATAACGAACTGATCTTAGTAGTAATTTCCTCATCAAGGCGAGCAACTTGCTTTCCATCAGCAATTATACGAGTTTTTACAGTAGTAGGCCGATTTTTATCTTTGATTAGGTGTAGTTGAATATTTTCAATTTCTTGAAAACAATTTTGCAATTCCTCAGCATTACTATCATCGCCAGTTACACCCAGGAGCTGAATATTTGCACCAAGACCCGATAGATTTAACGCTACATTAGCAGCTCCTCCTGGTTTGAACTTTTTTCGATCAATAGCAACTATTGGAACTGGCGCCTCTTGCGATATTCTATCTACCTTTCCATAGATGTATGCGTCCAAAATAATATCCCCAATAACAAGAATATTTTTTTTAGCATACTCTTTTGAAAGTCTGTTAATATCAATTTGCATTAACTTTTTTCAGTTTGTTCCTTACGTTGAGATTGACTTTTTTTTGAAACAGTATCTTCGTTTGTCGATGTTTTGACATTCCCACTATTAGACTGATTCTTTGTATCAGTAGGTTCTGAATTTGAAGGTTTCGGTATCTCTGGCGGTAAAGGAGGCTTACTTTTTAAGCCATTATCTTTACCTAGAGATGATTGGACATCTGAACTAACAGACTTATTGTCCGTATTAGGACTTGATGAAACCGGATTTGAAGTTGAGGTAGCTTCAAGGTTGCGATTATGAGAGTCTTTTGATTTGTTTTCAGGACTTTTATTTGATTGAGATTTTTGCATACTACTTGTATGTTTATTAGTTGAACCTCTTGACTGATTATCAGATCCTCGATTTGATTGACGTCCTTGTCTATTACTCGATGGCTTATTATTATTTGATCCTCTAGATTTATTTCCAGAACTTTGATCTAATTGACCACCTTGCCTATTACCTGAAGATTTATTGCTTGAACCTTTTGACGAATTTCCAGAGTTATGACCTGACTGACCACTCTGTTTATTATTTGAAGGTTTATTATTTGGGCCCCTAGCCTTAGTATTCTTTTTTTTGTGATTGAAATGGCCTCTTCTACCAGGTCTTCTAGGACCACCGATCCTGTTTGACTTAGATCGAATTTTAGAGATATGACCGTTATCCATAAATATTAAAACAGAAGCGAAATTTTTAACTAGCGATTCATTTGGTGAGCTAAGGATAATAGTTGTTCCCAAAGTCCTATTCATTCTTCTAAGCTGCGTTCTAAACTCTTGCTCCATATCGTTTGTAATATGAACACCATATTCATCAATCAATAATACTCTTGGATCACTTTCAAGTGAAAGAACCATTCCAACCCAATGCAGTTCTCCTTTTGTCAGCGATGAGACTGATCGATCCCAAAGATGCTTAAACCTAGGACTATTAAAATGTCTTTTCATGATTGTATTTGATTTCTTACCATACATTTTATTTATAATCTTTCCAACAGAAGACCCAGTGCCATAATCATCAAAACCATAGTTGTAGAAAATTTCTTCGTGCTTTAAAACCTTCCCAAACCAGTTAGTTTTATATTTGGAATTCTCAAAATAAAGCTCACCAGAAGATTGCTTTTGCGAGCCAGATAATATATTTAAGAGAGTGGTTTTACCCGAACCTGGAGGACCAACTAGCGCATATATAGTACCAGGATGGATTTCAAGCTTTTTTACATTGACCGCTTCACGCGACCCATAGTTCTTTATTAAACGATCGACTTTAAAAATCAATCTTTTTGTCTCATTCATTATATACCTCCGAACAAATGAAGTTTAGAGAAAGGTACGTAATGCTAATTATTAATGATCTTCTAACCAGCGCTCGGCATCGATTGCTGACATACATCCTGTTCCAGCAGCAGTAATTGCTTGTCGATATACTTGATCTTGCACATCCCCACAAGCAAATACACCTGATACATTTGTATTTGTCGTATCTGGCTGGGTGCTTATATACCCTTTCTCATCAAGGTCAATCTGACCTTTAAAAATGCCTGTATTTGGTACATGACCAATTGCCATAAAAATACCATCACAATTGACATCTCTGATTTCGCCAGATAACGTATCTTTAATTTTAACGCCAGTTACGCCAGTTTCTTTTGTGCCATGAATATCTTCAACAGCACTATTCCACATAATTTCTATGCTATCATTATTTAATACTCTTTCACGCATAATTTTAGAGGCTCTTAATTCATCTCTTCTGTGAATGATTGTCACTTTAGAAGCAAATTTTGTCAAAAATATTGCTTCCTCAGCTGCTGAATCACCTCCGCCGACAACCATAACTTCTTTTTCTTTAAAAAAGAAACCATCGCAAGTTGCACAAGCCGAAACGCCATAACCCATCAGTTCTTTTTCAGAATCTAGACCTAATAAGCGTGCAGACGCACCAGTTGAAATAATAATCGTATCGGCTGTGTATTTTTCATCTTTTACCCAAACTTTGAATGGGCTTTCAGAAAAATCGGTTTTGGTCACTGTTTTATACTCACATTTAGCGCCAAAACGTACAGCCTGCTTCCTCATATGATCCATAAGTTCAGGCCCCATGATCCCATCTGGGAAACCAGGGAAATTTTCTACATCTGTAGTAATGGTAAGTTGACCACCTGGTTGGGAACCTTCAAAAACTAGAGGCTCTAAATTCGCCCTTGCGGCGTAAACAGCAGCTGTCAAACCAGCCGGTCCAGAACCTATAACGATGACTTTTTTATGCATGAATTGCTATTTAATTAGCATTCTAGAGCGCTTTTTCAAGCATGCTCTCTATACTATCCTTTCCTACGTTTCCTATTACTTGATCTACGACTTCACCATCTTTAAAAAGCAAAAGAGTAGGGATACTGCGAATACCATATTTCATCGCAACTTGGTTGTTATTATCTACATCCATCTTGCCTACTTTTACTTTGCCGTCGTAATCATTTGCTATTTCTTCAACTATTGGAGCAATAGCCTTACATGGGCCACACCAAACCGCCCAAAAATCAACTAGAACAGGGGTATCTGCCCCTAAAACATCTGAATCAAAATTTTGATCACTATACTCAATCACATTTCCTGCCATTTTATCTCCATTTATTAAAAATTTAGAGGTATAAGTTATGGCAATTCCTTTGTTAGAAAGAATAGATTATTTACGATAATTTAAATTCTATTGAATTAATAGAGTTTTTTTCATTATCTCGATAGGCATTTTTAAATAACTTTCTCCAATAATAGCTGCATTTTGAATACCTATACTCTCAAATAGTTCACCTGGAATATCATCCTGAATTATATGGATATACGGCAAGACTTCGTGTTCCCCACTTTGTACTAATTGTTGCTCCAGAAGTATATAATCATCAACAATAAAAGGGAAAAAATCATTAGGCGCTACTTTAAAATCAAGAATCTTAGTTTCATTTAATGAAACATCAGTTTTTTGTAAAAAATCAGTATTGTTTTTATCATAATAAACTGCTTGGCTCGTTTTTGATTTTAACAAAACTCCAGAAGGTATATATTGACGAGGATTGGATTGGATATCCACATAAGAAAAATAGCTGAAAGGGTGATTTTTTGAGTTAATCGTTAAACTTAATTTTAATGTATCTCCATTTGTCCTATCCCAAATATTATCAATTGATAAATCAAAAGAAGCAAGCTCTTTTAAACTTATAATGTTAATAAGTACCCCGTTTTCATCAAAGTCTATCTGCTCACTTGTTAACCTCCCATTGGTTATATACAAGGTCGAGTAAGCAATCTTATAATTATGAATATAATAGTACACTTTTACAGCACCACTAAAAACACCATCTTCCATTTCTAAGCTTGGGAAATCAATTGAAAAGAAACCAGAAGTATCCGTATATGTTGAAATATTTAGATTCTCAACAAAAACGAATGCAGGCACATCAGAAACACCACTTTGGGTATCTATATAACCTTGTATATTTATTTTTTTAGAGGCACTATCTTCCCAAAAAGGATTAGATGTACAGCTAGAAAAAAGAATTAAAATAAAAAATATTAAATACTTATTCATCGCCATTGAAACCCTACGCTAATAAAAACTCTTTTATCAAAAATTGAAATACCCT
>CALKMQ010000101.1 GCA_938092125.1 uncultured bacterium | reverse complement strand
TAATGTTATTTGGTTAGAATATGACGAAATTGATGGTAAAAATAGCTTTAAAGAAATTAATCATAATTCAGCTAGTCGTGATGGTGAGCCATTTAAAAAAGTTATATTGAGGTATGGCAGATTGCCAAATGCTCTTCAAAGATATTGTACTGGTATATTAAAAATACAAACTGCTAGTAAATACTTAAAGTCATTAAGTTGGAAAAATTGGAAAAACTGTTTAGGTATAAGGGCAGATGAAAAAAGAAGATTAAAATATAAGTTAGATCAAGGTTATTATCCATATTATCCTATAGCATTAGCTGAAGATACATTAGTTGATGTTGAAAAGTTTTGGTTACAACAATCATTTAAATTAAGACTACCAGTAGTTAAGGGTAAAACTATTATGGGCAACTGTGATGGTTGTTTTCTTAAATCTGAATCTCAATTAGCAATCTTATTTAAAGAATATCCTGAAAAAGCTAAATGGTGGCTTGATATGGAAAAGATCACCAACAAACAGTTTAACAGAGATAGAAACTTATATAATTTTAATGATTTTGTTAACAATCAACAAGATTGGGTTTTTGATCAGAAAGGATATTTTTGCCAAACAGATGATGGAGAATGTACTGGATGAGTAAAAAGAAAGTTCCAACGATTAAAGAGGAAAGAGTTCTTCCAACTCCTGAATTTTTAAAGAAGCATGAAGTAATTGAAAAGCCTACAAATAAAGCAGGCGAAAGAATATTGTATGTTACCGATCAATTATGGATTGATACATATTTTAAGAAGAACGTAATAAACCATGATCAATATTATGTTGCTCAGAAATTATTAGCTTTATATATGAGTGCAGGGCGAAATCAAAAGCTTACAGCCAATCTAAGCGATAAGGTTATAGGAAACAATCTTAGTAATAGTTATGACAGTTCTGAGGTGGCTATGATGGATTTTATTAAGTTATCAAGGTTAATTGGCAAGAGAAGTTTTAGTTGTATTCAAGATGTTGTGTTGCATAATTTGTCAGCGAGAGAATGGGCAATAAAAAACAGCCGAAACGAAAAAGCATCGGCTGAGATATTAAGGTTAGGTCTAGATGATTTAGAAGATGCCTTTAAGCGATTGCACGCTTGATATGGTAATCTACTTCAACAACCATTGTTTTATGAGCATCTAATTGATCTAGTAATTTTGGATCATTATATTTTTTCAAAGCATCATTTATTTTATCAATATAAGTTTTATGAAAATCTCTGATTAAATGTAAGTCAGATATGTTATATAATTTGTTCATCAGCTAAACACCACTAATGCTATATAAGCACAACCAAACATCATTAAAAGGGCAGTAAATTCGGCTAAACAAGTTAAAAAATACTTCATGGTAACTCCTATATTTAATTGCTTTATAGTTATATATAAGCATTTATAGGAATATATGTAAAGAGCTATTGCAATTAGGATCTCTGTTTGGTACATTGTGTATAAGATTGCATTAATCGACACTAGATGTTGTTTATTGCTTATCTCCTTAAACTTGAAACTTGTTAAAAAAAACGAAAGCCTCACAGAAATGTGGGGTTTTTTATTGGTGGTATTATGAGCAGAAAATACATTGAAAAAGAATGGGTTGAGTTCCTAAAGAGAATAGGTGAAGGAAGATCCGCTAGAGATGTATGTGGCAATGATAAGGATATGCCATCATGGAGAACTGTATCAGAGAAGCTGAATAGTGATACTGGTTTTGCTAGTAGGTATTCGTTAGCTATGGAGAATAGAGGTCAGGTATATGCAGATAAGATTACTGAGACTGTTAATGATATGTTGGAAGGCAGGATAGATTACAATCAAGCTAGAGTGGCTATAGATGCGTTGAAGTGGCAGTCAAGTAAGTTAGCACCAAAGAAGTATGGCGATGTTCATAGGATGGAAGTTAAGCATGAGGCAAGTTATTTAGATGCTTTGAAGGAAGTTAGTCGAGTGGTTGAGGGGGAAGAAATCACTCTACCGAACGCAATACGCACACGCAAGAAATCGGCAGAAACAAAGACAATCCAATAGGTCGTTAGATAACGAGCCTGACAGAAGTTGTTGGTATATATAGGTTATAGCGTAGGTTAGCCATTAAGTTAGCCATATTAGTAATAATTAATTAGATTTTGTAGGGTTTTTAGATTATTTGACCCCCCCTAAATTTATCGCAGGGGGCAGGGTAATGTATATAGACCCCTCTCCACAATTCAGGACTTAAATGACCAATGCCACCGAAACATTATTAAAACTACACAACGATCCAGTTCTATTCGTAGAAGCTATATTAAAGGCAACCCCCCAAAAGTGGCAACGAGAAGCGTTAATTGCCATACGGGATAATGACAAAATATCGATTAAATCGGGGCATGGAGTAGGCAAGACTGCTTTTCAGTCATGGTTGATCTTATGGTGGATGTTAACCCATTACCCCTGCAAGATCGCTGTAACAGCCAACACAGCCCACCAATTATCTGATGTATTATGGTCAGAGGTTGATAAATGGTTTCGCAAGTTACCTGAAGGATTTAAGAGCCAATTAGAGATTAAGTCTGACAAGATATCGTTAAAAGGTGCTTCTGACAGCTTCTGTGTAGCCCGAACAAGTAGACGAGAAAATCCAGAGGCACTTCAGGGCTTTCATAGCGAGAACATGTTATTCATCTGTGAGGAGGCTTCGGGTATTCCCGATGTTGTCTTTCAGGTTGGTGAGGGTGCTTTATCGACTGAAGGTGCTAAAGTTGTTATGTGCGGTAACCCGACTAGATCTGATGGTTACTTCTATGAAGCCTTCCATTCGATGCGAGATCGTTGGTTTAACATGACAGTTAGTTGTGAAGAGGGTGATTATGTATCTGACAAGTTTTTGGAAGATATGCAGTCCAAATATGGTGAAGATAGCAATATTTATAGGGTGAGGGTTTTAGGCGAGTTCCCGACACAATCTGACGATGTATTATTACCGCTTCATTTAGTTGAAAGTGCTACAAAAAGAGATGTTGAACCATCGCCAACCACGCCCGTAGTTTGGGGTTTAGATGTTGCGAGATATGGCGGGGATAGATCTGCTTTAGCTAAAAGACGAGGTCAGGAGTTACTTGAGCCAATTAAGACATGGTCGGGTAAAGACTTAATGGAACTGGCAGGAATTATTTTAACTGAATATGAGGCTGTTAGATATAATGACCGCCCACATGCTATTTATATTGATGCGATTGGTATAGGTGCAGGATTAGCTGACAGATTAAAAGAACTTGATTTGCCTGCTATATCGGTGGCTGTTTCTGAAAGTGCTTCGTTAAAAGAAAAGTTCACTAGATTGCGAGATGAATTGTTTTGGCTTGCAAGAGAATGGTTTGAGGGCAGGGATGTAAAGATCCCGCAGGATGATGCTTTAATACAAGAGATTACTGGTATTCGTTATAAATATTTATCTACTGGCAAATTAAAAATTGAGAGTAAAGATGAGATGAAACGCAGAGGGCAGAGATCGCCCGATGTTGCGGATAGTTTTGTTTTAACATTTGCCGATCAAGGTGCGTTGGCTTCAGGAGCAATGAGCAGATGGAACAGTCGGAAGATGCTAAAGACAAACAACGCTTGGATAACATAGTATTTCTTCCTGAGAACAAAAGGAAAAAAACATTTATCCTTCCTGAAAAAGAAGAAGATTTTGGAGTTGCTTTAGAGCAGTTCTGCACTTTAGCCAATGGCGTTCATGTTTCAATGAATTTGGATTGGCGAGATATAATGATTGCTATGTTGATATCTACTGCAAATTGCGGGGTAAATGCAAAGCTAACTGAAGAACAATTTATTGATTTTTTACATGGAATTAAAGTTGGTGAGTTTGAAGAAGAAGAGTAAAGGAAAATAAATGAAACATTGTGATGTCTGCACTTATGAGTGGAAATGTACCGCTCGTTGTAAGTGTTTATTAGGTAAGATTAAGCCTGAAGAAGTTAAAATAGAAATGCCAAAGCCTATTCCAGTTATGGGAACTAGAGGCGTGGTTATGTCTGGCAAGTTAAAAGGTAGACCAAAGAAAGTTACTCTTCAATGATTGTTAGGATGTATCGCAGACCAAAGCCAAAAGATCCAGTATTGGAAATGGTAACTTGCAATGGTTGTGTTACCCCCAAACTGTGTAAGCAGAATGGTAAATGTGATGTTGAGGAAGTTTATAGAAAAGAAACTGAAGCAATAATAAAAAAAATACATCCTGAAGAAAAAATTAGAAAGAAAAAGTAATGGCAAAAATGAATAAAGAAAGGTTGGGTTCTATAATCCAATCTGAAATTCGTGATAGTCAAAATCACTTTGAAACTGAATATTCGGCTGATCGTTTAAAGGCTATAGATTATTATTTAGGTGAGCCATTTGGTAATGAAGTTGAAGGTCGAAGTTCTGTTGTAACTACAGATTTCGCTGATGCTGTTGAACAGATCATGCCTTCATTAATGCGTATTTTTACAAGTTCTGACAAATATGTAAGATATGCTCCAAGAACAGCAGATGATGTTGAAAAAGCCGAACAGCTAACAGATTACGTTAATTATATAATCAACAACGATAATGATGGTTATAGGATTATGTATAACTGGTTTAAAGACAGCCTGATGTTTAAATTGGGCGTTGTCAAATTTAGTTGGGATGAAACTTCAACAGTTCAAGAAGAAGAATATGAAGGTTTAACAGAAGAAGAAATAGCTTTATTATTATCTAATCCTGATATTGAGGTTGTGGAGCGTGAAGAAAATTATATAGCCACCATGACTGAGTTTGGCGAAGAAATCCAGATTGTTGATAATTATGATTTAAAGGTAAAGATTACAAAAAAATCAGGAAAGATAAAGATTGATAATGTACCGCCTGAAGAATTTTTATTTAATCGCAGGGCTAAATCATTAGAAGATTGTTATTTTATTTGCCATAGAACAACTATGTCAGTTTCCGATTTAGTTTCAATGGGTTATGACAGAAAGTTAATTGAAGATCATGCGGGTAAAATTGATAATGAAGTTGATGAAGAAAGACAGAAACGCTTTGAAGATTTAGAAAGCCAATCAGGAAGAGATCCTGCTGATCCATCACAGCAAGATGTAATAGTACATGATATTATTATGAAGGTTGATTATGATGATGATGGTGTTGCTGAGATGCGTAGAATTTTGGCGATTGGAGATACTGGTTCAGAAATATTAGAAAACGATATTTGTGATTATATTCCTTTTGCAGTTATTAGCCCGATCTTAATGCCTCATAGACTTGTTGGTAGATCCATGTTTGATCTAACACAAGATTTGCAAACAATTAAATCAACTTTATTAAGACAGTATTTAGACAGTACATATCACTCAGTATTACCGAGAATTGTTGCTGTAGAAGGTCAAGTTAATTTAGATGATCTTTTGGATGGTACTGCGGGCGGAATTATAAGAACCAGATCTGCGGGTGCTGTGCAACCCCTCTCAACAAATGGTGTTGGTGCTGAAATACAGCCATTGATGAATTATCTTGATGAAGTGAAATCTGACAGAACTGGAATTTCAAAAGCATCTCAAGGTTTAGATCCTTCTATTTTACAAAGCACTACCGCTTCTGCTGTTTCAGCTACAGTTAAAGGTTCTCAGCAAAAATTAGAAAGTTATGCAAGAACGATTGCTGAAACTGGAGTTAAAGATTTATTTAGAGGCATCTTGCATTTGGTATCTTCATATCAACAGCAAGAGCGAATTGTTAGATTAAGAAATGAGTTCGTGGCTATTGATCCTCAAGAGGGGAATAGTGGCTTTGATGTAATTGTAAATGTTGGTTTAGGAACTGCTGATGATGAACAAAAGATTGCTTTTTTACAAGCTATTGCAAGTAAGCAAGAAACTATTTTGCAAACTTTGGGAGCAGATAACCCGATTTGCGATTTATCTCAATACGTTAATACCTTACGACAAATTACCGAAATTGGAGGATTTAAAGATGCAAATCAATTCTTTAAAGCACCTCAAGCTGTGCAAATGCAAATCCAACAACAAAAAGCCGAAAAAGAAGGTCAGCCACAGCAAAATCCAGTAATGCAAGCTGAGATGATGAAGGCTCAAGCCGAAATTGAAGCAAGAAAAATGAAGATTGAAGCTGACATTGAATTAGCTAGACAAAAAGCTATTGCTGATATTCAGCTTGCTAGAGAAAAAATGAACGCAGAATTAGAAATGCGAAGGCAGGAGTTAGGCATGGAAGCTGAACTCAGAATGGCGAAAGCGGTTACAGATGCAGAAATCTCAACCAATTTACCGAGAGCATAATTTTTTAGGTGACATCTTATTTTTGGTAGCACATTCACAAATGCACCATCATTTTAAGATGCACAAAATAAAAAAAATATTTATTCCGCCAGTTAGATATGGGCAATATCGTGTTTTTTATATGGATTCAAAGCCATATGGTTTTGGAACATGGGCGTGGGTATCAGACGAGATTTTGCATAAATTGCAGAATGAGAATTATTTGCTTGAGCCTAACGAATGGCAATCAGGTAAAAATTTATGGCTTGCAGATTGGGTAAGTCCTTTTGGTAAAACAAGAGAAATGGTGAAAGCCATGAAAGATTACTTGAAAAAAAATGATGCAAAAGATGTGAATATTGCTCAATGGTATCGACCATCAAAAAGGAAACAAGGCTATGCGATTAGAAATAAAAAAACTGTTTAAAGGTTATGATCCTGCTGATTTAATGGAACAGGCTATGTATTGCTTCGGCTCTGATGGTGGCGATGGCGGTGATGGCGATTCAAATAGTATGGGCATGGATGACGATGTAGGTGCTCAGTCATCAGCACCTGGAGGTGCTGATACAGCAGGAAACTCTAATGATATGGGCATGGACACTTCCGTTGCAGATCAAGCAAGTGTTCAAGGCGGAATGAGTCAAGGCGTATCGGGGCAAGAAAACAGTCAAGGTTCAGCTAGTTATGGAACAAACACAAACCCATTTGGAGGAAGGGCTATTGGAGTTTCTTACAATCCAGCTATAAATGCTTTGTCGAGGGGATTAACTAACACAGTTGGAATCGCCCCTAATACAAGTTTAGGTTTGGTTGATGATTATGGGTTATATAGTAGTGTAACACCTGATAATGTGACAACTGATCCAAATGCAGGTTTAACAAATAATGCTATTAATTCAATAGGTATAGCACAAAACCAATATTCGCCAAATAGTGTAACTGGTTTTGGTTTACAAAATGTGGGCAAAGATGTCAGTGATATTACGACTGCTGATCAAATGACCACTATGTCTGATACTATTAATAATCCTTTATCAAACATGCTGACTAATTTAGGCCTTCCAACTACTCAAAATCAAATCAATATGGGCTACACTCCGAGTTATACAAACAAGCAAATTACTGGCACTACTGGATTTGGAATTGGAATGAATAGTCCTGATGGTTCTGTTAATGGGTATGATGTTTTTTCTGATACTCAACCTTCAGTTGATTATGGTAATTATGGAGATATTGGTGGGAATGAAAGTGATCCAATAGTTCCTGCAACAAGAAATCTAGTTAGCGGGCAACCGATTTGTCCTGATGGTTATAGATTTGATGATGACTTGCAGGCTTGCCGAGTAGACACAACAAGAACAAATAGACCGAATAATCCAAATCCATATCCAACTGGTGATCAATATTATAGAGCAACTAGTTTAGATAACGCTCCAGTTAATACACCTTCAGGATTTGATTTTAATTCGGCAAACAATAAATTTATAAATCAGTTTGCATATCGCCCTTCTAATTATCAGAACCAAATGGGATTAAATGGATTTACTCCGTTTAGGAGTTCTTAATGCGAGAAGGAAGAATTAGAGAAGAAATAGATAAAGGCGGAAATGCCGATATTTTATTAAAAAATCCAGTTTTTATAGAGACATTTGAAACTTTAGAAAAAGAGTTTTTAGAAGCGTGGAAAACATCAGGATTAAAAGACACAG
>CALKMQ010000100.1 GCA_938092125.1 uncultured bacterium | reverse complement strand
CCATCTAAAAATTGCTCATCTACTAGTTTTATCATATTGTTTTTTTCTAATACTTCCCAATCTTGGCTAATGAAACTCCCTTGGTCTTTTACACTAGGCTGGTTTGCAAGAGCCCAATTGTCTTTACTTATCCAGTATGTCGCATTTGGAAAAGTTGGTTCTATAATATCGTTATGATAAAATGTATTTCCACCAATATGGTCAAAATGCATATGAGTACAGATTACATCAGTAATATCATCCAACTCAAAACCGTTTTTTTTTAAAGATGATAAAATATCATACTTATTAAAATCTATATTATACATATCTAGGTACTTTTTTGCCCATTTAGAACCATTGCCAGTATCAATTAAGACTTTTCTATCATCATTAACCAATAATAAAGATCTCGTCACCATATCTACTCTGTTTAGTCTATCGGGCGGTAATTTTTCTTTCCATAAAGTTTTTGGGATAATGCCAAACATCGCACCTCCGTCTAAGCTAAACTCGCTTGTCTCAATACTATATAAATCGTACTGTCCTATCTTCATGATGATAACAAATCACTTATATAAAAATAAAACTTCTCACTACCACTTTTATTTTTTAAATATCTTAAAGCATCTAATGAAATAATATCTCTTGATTTTTTTTCAGCTGAACTCTTGCTTACAATAATCGATTCAGCAATGTTCACGAAATCATTATATTGAACTCCATCTTCTAAAAAAAACTGGTTATTATTTTTATCAATTTTACTCCGATCTGAAAATTTTATATCAAGCCACGAAGAAATTTCTCTTTGATAGCTACTAATTCGCACATAATCACCTTCCCAAATTCTTATCATTGCAGAATATTTTATTATATCATCAATATTGTTATGATTTGAAATTATTTTTATCAAATTCAGTGGTTTTATATTTTTTCTTTTGCTCGGTCTTGGAAGAGAATCTTTTTTTAAAAAATTGATTAAACAGGAGGCATATGTCCAAACGTGGGATTTATTTTGTTTGAAATTAAATGCTCTTAATAAATGGAATATCATTAATCCATTTAAATCAATATTTTGAAGTCCAAGGTCTGCTATTGTTTCAATAATTGATTGCGATCTGTCTGAAGCATAATATATTTTCAACATCATTTCTTCAACCTCATCCCAACTACCAGATTGAATAGCGTCTTCAAACGCACCAACAAAAACTGATGGGACAGTGCTCTCACTGTACTTTGCATCTATTTTTTTATTGTAATCTATAATTTCATTTTTCAGACATATATCTAAACAATATTTTAGTAAAATTTTTGAGGGCGCCGATTTATTATCACCAATAATATTTTTAATAGAATTGATAGTCATTATTGGATGTGGCTGAATTTCGTTTTTATATTTTACAGATGCAGCTGTAAATAATACTTCATCTAAAAAATATATAAGGTCTTTTCCTCCCTTTAATGCCTCTTCTAAAAATGAAAAAGATTTTTTAGCATCACCTTTAAATAAGTGGCCAAACAAGGAATCATGGTCCATCTACACTATGACTTCTTTTTGAAACGGCCTAAATAATAAAATAATTGGAGTGAAAACCCCGTTGCTCTTGAATACTCTGAAGGAGCGCCAGAACCATTCCCAGGAAACATTGGGTCATAATCATCATACCTACCGCCATATGATGAATCTAAACGAGATGAAGTCTGCCAATCCTCACCGGTAACATTCCACTTTGAGTCGAAAACTTTTGACAATGGCATCGAATTAAAATCATGAAAATAACCAATCTCGTATCCAAATTTTTCAGAAATTTTACCCCCTCTCAAAAACCCTAGACGCATGCTTGATTTTTTATCAGGGGTTATCCCCTCTGGAATGAGCATAAACCGAGTCCCTCGCCATGAAATAGAAGGCGTTTCTTGTTTTTTCTTTTTCATTTTTGAAAAGAGGCCACCCGATTTTTCTTTAAATCGATAATAAGTGATATCGATATTACGGTTTGGATTGTAACTCCATGAAAAATTCATTACGTCCCATGACTTTTCTCGACGCATTACTACTCTACTAAGATCAACTCCCGTACCATATATCGGCAATCCGACTCTGTAACCTATTTCAGTTTTCGCATCTAATCCTTTTCTGAACCAAACAACTGGCAGAATATTTTCTGCAGCTAAGGAATAACCCCAAACTTGTTCATTTTTTTTTAAAGTCCCAGGATGCACAACAGGATGAGAAGCACAACCAACAAAGAAAAATAAGACCGTTAATAATGTAAATACGAATAATTTTTTCATTCAAATAAAAAGTATTTATCTAAATTAACAAATTTTACTACTTAAGATATATCATTTTTCGGCTAAAAACGACTGAGGCATAACCATCTACTTCAGCATTTATAGTGAAAAAATAAACACCCGTTGAAAAAATTTCCGCATTCCAATCAAAACTATATTTTCCACTATTATAAAATTCTTGATCAGAGAATATTGTTTTAATACGCCCCGTCGCGTCTGTTACATAAAGAGATAGTGTAGCATCTTGAAGCAAATCAAATGAAATTCTTGTATTGCTGTTAAAAGGGTTAGGGTAATTCTGATATAAAACAAAAAGCTCAGGAATTAAACTGGAATCCATAACGGTTTTTTTATCAATATTTTTAGAACCAAAAGAGTTTTTGCTTGCTTTTCGCCATGACTCACCGTCAGGAAAACGATGATTACTAATAGATTCTGCTTTCAAAAGCTTAACAACTTCTAATGATCGATACTTGTTGTTTTCGCCCTTAACTTTAAATTCCATAACATTGTCAATCATACTATCAAGTTTAAGATTAAAAGTTGAATCTATATACTGCATATCGAATGAAGGATTTAAATCGAGACTCCAGATTTCTTCCCCATCTATAGAAATAATATAGCTATTTAAGCCTGTATAAATGCCAGCAACTTCTA
>CALKMQ010000099.1 GCA_938092125.1 uncultured bacterium | reverse complement strand
TTGTTCTTTCGTTTCTCCATTTTCATTAGGGACATCTAGTAATCCGCCAAATGTGATTCGAGGACTCCAAAAATAATTTGGGTACATATTATAAAGAGTTCGAATTATTTTATCAGTTTCAAATAGTGCAAGATCATTAGGTAGCTGGTTGCTTTCCTTTTCATATGCTTTTGTAACCACCTTTATATGACCACTTGAAACAACAGCAGTACTTTGTAGAAAATTATTCATCGCTCCTTCCATAAACCCTATCCCAAATATGACAAGTGTAACAGTAATAATAATTGCTAATAATGGGAAAAGACTACGAGAGCGATCTCTGATTAATCCTTTTGCTAAAAATTTTATCATACAGCGGCTCTCCCTCTTAGAGCATCTGTTGGTTTCATTTTTGTAATTTTCCTAGATGGTATATAGCTAACGACGAGTACGATAATTGATATTAAAATTGTTGTTGAAATGATTAAGCTAAATGAATAAATAGGAATCAATCTTTTTGCAACTAACATACCCATTTCTGAGTAATCCATAGGCAAAGGGATACCATTTTTTCCAAAGTAAAATAAAACTGGGCCAAACAAAATTAGAGTCATTATTCCTGCTAATAATGCATTTAATCCTCCTTCAAGGGTAAAAAGCCAAACCACCCTAGATCGAGTCATTCCTAGGGCCATGAGTGTTCCTATCTCTTTCCCTCTCCGAAATATTGATAATATCTGGGCATTAAAAATCCCCATGGCAGCTAGTGCTAGTAGTATTGAATACATAACCTGAGCGCCAGGCTCATCTGCTTTGATCATTGCCTCCATGTCTCTTATCATGTAGTCTACATCATGGTTAATCCAATCCTCAATATCTTTTATCGCTTCAAGATCTTTAGCGTATGTAACGTAGGTTGCCTGATTTTTCATAGCTAGCATTGACTGTGCTTTCGAAAGAGGTATCCATATGTGTCCAAGATCAAGTTTAAAATTTTCTGTTTCCATAATATGAATAACGGTTCCCTCATCCGCATCGTATGTCCGATCTGCATCTAACCAGCGTATTGTAAATGAATCTCCAACTTTAAGGTTTGCATTCTTTGCCATTCCGCTCCCTATCAGAACAGGGATAGTAATATCATTATGTTGATCAAGTACATTAGTAGGCATATTAACTATAGTTTGATTAGAGGTAATGCCTTTCATGACCACAGGCATTATACGGCCATTTGGATAGATAGATGCCTGACTAATAAGTACCCCGAAAGCATACTTTTGGTCTATTAATTTTTTGATTTGATTAGGGATAATTGAATGAGAGTCCTCAAATGTTCGAGGATCCATCGAATCATATCCTGGGTGCCAGTATGTTCCGCCGGCAACCTCGGTTTCTATTGTTATATTTTTTGCATATTCTCTCATTCCGTCATACATACCTGATATAAAAATAACTAAGAAAAAAGAAATCGACGTAACGAATACATTTAGGCTAGTTCTCAGCTTTGCTCCGAAAAGATTCTTTATTGCAATATTAAAAAGCATTATTTATGCAGATTTTGGGTTAGATATTTTTTCATCATTAATAATTTTTCCATCTTCTAAATGGATAATCCTTCTAAGGTAGCCCATAATTTTTTCATCGTGTGTTGCAAACACAAAAGAGGTTGATATTTCTGAATTAAGTTTGGATAATATTTTCATGATATTGTGAGAGTTTTCTGCATCTAGATTCGCTGTAGGTTCATCTGCAAGCAATAATGCTGGTTCATGCACAATGGCTCTTGCTATCGCTGTACGTTGGCACTCTCCGCCACTCATATCAGCTGGCTTTGAGTTTATTTTATCTTTAAGGCCTACCCATTCAACTGCTTGGGTTACTTTTTTCTTTCTTTCAGTTGATTCCATATTATTTAAAATTAAAGGGAGTTCTACATTTTCATATACTGTGTATACTGGGAGCAGGTTATAGCTTTGAAAAATAAATCCCATGTGTTTTCGTCTAATTATCGCTCTTTCATTGTGAGATGTATTATCCATATAATTTCCAAGAACGCTTACGCTACCTTCTGTCGCTGAATCTAAACCTCCAATAATATTCAAAAGAGTTGTTTTTCCTGATCCTGATGGGCCAACCAAGCCAATGAATTCGCCTTCAGAAAGTTTTAAATCTATGTTTTGCAGTGCTGTGAAGTAATTTCCTCCAACCGGAAATTGTTTAACTAAATTTTTTATGTTAATTACGTTTTTAGTTTCCATTAAAACTCCTTAGTGATTGTAGATAAACATAAATTGTATTCCTGTTCCAAAATTAGATAGGGATTCAGGAAGGGACTCTAATGGTAAATCATATTGTTTCCGCTTTGGATTTATAGAAATAATAATATTTAAGCTATAAGAATCATATGTGCTACTCCAACGAAAATATTGATAGGCTTTATCCTCTTTCCAATCAATTTGAGAAATATACATTACTTGGTGAATCATATCAATTGGTATGCTTGCCATAAAAGCCGAAAAACTTTGATTCGATTTTAAATTTTTAAGTCTGTTTTGGATATACATTGATTCTGTCATAATTAAAATTCCATTAAAAAATGGCAGAGTATAGTCAGCGCCAATGGAAATCAGATTAATATTTGATGTATTAGATTTAATTATTGCACTTTCATTCCAAAATCCAATGAAGCCGTCAAACCTATAATCGAATGCTATTCTTTGATGAGAATTTATAATGGGGCTACCTACCTGCCCAATTAGTTGTCTTGATTTTGAAGGATCTTTATGATATGTAACTCCAAAATCGCCAAGTGAAGTAGAAAATTCACCTCTTCCTCCATACGTAAGTGTATTCAGCTTATTATTTATTATCCATGAAGATAATCCAATATTATTAGAAAAAAACCACCGAAGCCTAAGTGCCTCAACACCGTTAGTTTGTCCAGTAGGGTCTTTCAAGTCAAACGTGTCAAACCATGATAGAGGTCGGAGGATTTGTGTAGGCCCAAAAACAATTTTTTGAAGTCCAAAACGCGCTTCTATTTTATCATATGAGTATCTAATCCATAAACGATGGTTATTTTCATTATTATTATAAAGTGAATCACCAACATAGTACCTTTTTAGATTGTAAGCCCATTCGAAATCAAAAAGCTTATTTTTCGAAGTTTCTTTTTTTAAAGATAACGTAGATAAATACCCGAATACAGATTCATGAGTGTGCCAATTATTTGGGGCATCATTAGTTGTTAAAATAATTGTATTGAATTGCCCTTTAAAATTTATATTTTGTGACGGTAAAAATGAATTGAGTAACAATAAAGTTTTTAAGCAAAAAATTATTTTAAACATACATATTTATAAACGAAACTATAGCCATTAAAATCATAATTCCATTTTCAATCAATGTTGCAATTGTCATAGGAAGTTTGATAGCTGTCCCTAAACAAGCGCATTGAATTTTTTTCTTGTTTCTTAGAGTTTTTATTACCCCATACGTAGTTATGCTTAGTAAAAATATTGTTATAACAATAGCGTTAAATAACTGAAATCGAAAAAGAAACATTAATCCTAAAATTGTTTCAATAAATGGATATAGCCAGCCATAAAATGGAATCACTTTTGCTAGTGGATCGTACATAGCGAAAGAATTTGGAAAACTCTTATAATCGAGAAACTTAAAAAAGCTAAAAACAATGAAAAATAAACCCATAAAATCTAGCATAAGGTTTTCAAAAGAAGATTCAAGATTTAATAAGGAAGAAGTAATGCTGATATAGAATAAAATAAGACCTAATGGATAGAGTTGCTTTAGATAAGATGGTTTAGGTTTAGTACGGTGAGTTTCATGAATTTCATAATCATGAGCGGTGAATTTATTTGGTAATACGTTTTGAATATCTTCAATAGAAATGTTTTTTTTTGCTTGGATATCTGCGGTATTGCTTTTGAGTGAAACATTGACTTCGATTATATCTTTTAAACTTCGAATCGATCTAGAAACAGTTTCTTCGCAGCTAGAACAAGTCATTCCAGAAATTTTAATTTTATAACTTTTCATAGTTTATTTTTTTATTATTATAAAGAACTGATTAATTATGAGCAGAATAATTTAAATAAAGTTAATTTTATTACCTATTTAGCAATTAAAAATGTCTGACACATTATTAAATAACAAATATAATTCTTCATCTGTTGAAGATAAGTGGTATAAGCATTGGCTTGGAAAAAATTATTTCCACGCTGACTCGAGCTCAGACAAAGAGCCTTACACAATAGTTATCCCTCCACCAAACGTAACCGGAATACTTACGGTTGGACATGTTTTGAATAATACTATTCAAGATGTACTTATAAGAAAAGCCAGAATGCAAGGTAAGGAAGCGTGTTGGATTCCTGGTACAGATCACGCCTCTATAGCAACAGAGACAAAAGTCATAAATATGCTTGAAGAGCAAGGGATTAGCAAAAAAGATCTCTCGAGAGAGGAGTTTTTGGAGTATGCCTGGAAATGGAAAGAAAAATATGGTGGGATAATTATTGATCAGCTCAAAAAATTAGGCTGCTCTTGTGATTGGGAGAGAGAAAGATTTACGATGGATGAAGGATATTCCAATGCTGTTTTGGAAGCCTTTGTAAAACTCTATGAAAAAAATCTTATTTATAAGGGTCATAGGCTAGTCAACTGGTGCCCAGTATCAAAGTCTGCAATTAGTGATGAGGAAGTAATTCATAAAGAAGTTGATGGCCATCTTTGGTATTTTAAATATCCAATTAAAGATGAAGATAGTTACTTAATTGTGGCAACAACTAGGCCCGAAACTATGCTTGGTGATTCTGCTGTCGCTATTAACCCAAATGATGGTAGGTATAAAGCTTTTATAGGCAAGAAAATTTTATTACCGCTAGTTGGAAGAGAAATCCCAATTATTGCTGATGATTATGTGGACCCTGAATTTGGAACTGGATGTGTGAAAATAACACCTGCTCATGATCCAAATGACTTTTTGATTGGTGAAAAACATGATTTAAAATTCATAAATATAATGAATGATGATGCTTCAATAAATGAAAATGCACCTCAAAAATATATAAATAAAGACAGGTTTGAAGCTCGCAAACAAATTATAGAGGATTTAGATGAGCTGGGCCTTCTACATAAGACAGAAAATTATAAAAATAAAATTGGTTTCTCTGAGAGAGGTAATGTGCCAATTGAATTTTATATGTCTGAGCAGTGGTTCATGAGGATGACAGAACTAGCAAAGCCAGCTATTGATGCTGTGGATGCTGGAGAAATACAATTTCATCCTGCACATTGGGTTAAAACTTATAATCACTGGATGAAAAACATTAAAGATTGGTGTATCAGTCGCCAGTTAGTTTGGGGTCATCAAATTCCCGTATGGTATCACAAAAATGACAAATCAAAAATACATGTTTCTGTAAAAGGGCCAGATGATGTTGAAAATTGGGAACAAGAAGAAGATGTATTAGATACCTGGGCAAGTTCGTGGTTATGGCCACTAGGAGTTCATGATTGGCCAGATGATAGCAAAGAATTAGATAAGTTTTTTCCAACAAATACACTTGTAACAGGTCCTGACATTATCTTTTTTTGGGTGGCTAGAATGATTGTCACTGGATATGAGTTTTTAGGTAACAAACCATTTTCAGACGTGTATTTTACATCTATTTTGAGAGATGAGTCTGGAAAGAAGTTGAGCAAATCTCTTGGGAATTCGCCTGATCCCTTTGACCTATTCGAAGAGTATGGTACTGATGCCGTAAGGTTTGGGGTTATGCTTATGGCACCTCAAGGTCTTGATGTACTTTTTTCAAAAGATAGGCTTGAGATTGGTAGAAATTTTATGAACAAATTATGGAATGCTTGCCGTTTTGTAGATATGAATAAACCCAACGGTTGGAATGATAAAGAGCTGATGGCTTCTCAAAGATTAGAACTAGCAGATAAATGGATTCTTAATCGATTAGAAAGGGCTATAAAAAATTATAATAATCAAATTGAGCGATTTCACTTTAATGAATCTGCAAAAGTACTTTATGATTTCATTTGGAATGACTTTTGTGATTGGTATATCGAAATAGCAAAAACAAGGTTTTACTCTGAAGATAGTGACAGTAAGGTTTCTACTTATAATATTTGCGTAAAGTGCATAAGAATAATTTTGCCTCTTTTACATCCTTATACTCCGTTTATTACTGAAGAGCTTTGGTCATACTTTAAAGAAAAAGACCAACCTGATTTAATAATCTCATCTTGGCCAAAACAAAAATCTGAATTTGATCTTGAAATTGATAATGAAATGGAAATACTTCAAGGTATAATATCATCAGTAAGGGCAATCCGAAGTCGCATGAATATTCCGCCTTCAAAAAAAATTGATTTGAAAGTCAAGTGCAGTGATAGTCAGAGCGAATTTATTGCGAATAATAGCCAATTTATAATTACACTAGCTAAGCTTGAATCTTATGAATCTAGCGAATCTATGCAAAAACCATCGCAATCAGCAGCTGGTGTCATACATGGGATGGAAATTTATGTACCCTTAGACGGCTTAGTAGACTTAGATAAAGAAAGATCCTTACTTCTAAAGAGAAAAACAAAAATTAAAGAATTACTAATTGTCATTGAAAAAAAATTATCGAACGATAAATTTATAGATAATGCTCCTTTAAAAGTTGTTGAAGGAGAAAAAGAAAAAGAAATTACTTTGAAAGATGAACTAGAAAAAATTAACTCTAACTTAGGCATGCTATTATGAAGCTATTCATTCTTATAATTATTACCAATTTTATCTGGCCGCAATCATCGAAGGAATCAACTATTACAGTATACAAAGACGGTACTGCTCTAGTTAAGCAAGAAATAATTTGGGATGCCGTTTCAAAAGGAAGGACTAATTTGAAATATGGAGATATTCCAAAGAGTATCCATAAAGACACACCATTTATTAGCATTAAGAACGCTCAGGTTTTAAGTCAAAAATTTGTTGAAAAAACCTTTTCTTCCGATGAATATTTCTCGTCAAAAAAAGGTGATATAATAACAATTAAATTAAAAAATGAAAAAGCGATTAGTGGAATTCTTCTCGAGCTAACAAACAAAATTTTGACTATTCAGGTTAAAAACAGTTTGAGGAGCTTTAATAGGAATAATATTGAATATATTGAAACCGGAGATGTTGTGTCTAATCCAAATTTCTCTCCATATTTATACTGGGAAGTAAAGAATAGTAAGACTGGAAACTTAAAAGCAAATTTAGTGTATAAGTTGAGTAATATATCTTGGAATGCGATTTATCGACTAACTACAAATGGTCAGACAAAAGGCGAATTAGTAGTTGAAGGTGTAATATCAAATAACTCGAGTAAAAATTACATAAATACAAATGTAAACTTAGTAGAGGGTAAAATAAATAAAGTTAAGTCCACAAATAATAATTATGGCAAAATGGAAATGTCTCGAAGCTTATCAAATAAAAACACTCCTGATGCTCTAGGAGATTATCATGTTTATTCCGCGGGAAAAATTAAAAATTTTACAGCAAAAGAGAATTTAACAGTGGGTATATATGGACCCTTGAATGTTAATTATGAAAAAAACTACGTATTTGAGAATTTTGAGAGGCAGCAAAAAGAAGAGCCTTTAAAAGTTGAGTATACTCTCTCAAATACAGAAAAAGATGGCTTGGGCATTGTTTTGCCTGCTGGTAAAGTTGACATTTACACAAGCTCTAGTAAGGGAGGGTTTGAATACATTGGCTCTGACCGCCTTGGGCAGGTACCGAAAGGAGAATCTTCAACAATTCAGGCCGGATATGCGTTCGATATTACGGGCAAGAGAAGGGTGCTAAATTATGATAGGCAAAGAAAAAGTGAAGAAGCTGTTATTGAAGTTTCTGTAAATAATACATGGTCAGAAACTGCATCTGTAAAGATAGTAGAGCATATAAATGGAGATTGGGTTATAAAAGATCAATCACATGATTACATAAAGAAAGACGCTTCAACAATATATTTTTTAATTGATGTTAAGCCTGGCAAAAAAGATTTCATAACATATACTTATAGAAAAGAGTGGAAATAGAACAGCTTTGCATAAAAGTTGTCAACTTCAATTAGGGTTATGAAAAGCTTTGATATTGAAGATACAATAACAAAGTTAAACCAAATTAGCACCAAGCGCGCTGAAGTTTTACTTGACCACCAAGTTAAATCTATAAAAGATCTTTTATATTATTTTCCGAGGAAACATTTAGATCGAACTAATATAACAAAAATAAAAAATATTGCTCCCGCTCATAGATATAATATTGTGGGGACCGTTGAAACTCTTGGTGAAAAGCGAACAAGGTTTAAAAAAATTTATCAGGTTTTGATTTCTGACGGGACTGGTGTATTAAAATTGACTTGGTTTAATTCTTCAAAATATATAAAGAAATTAGTAAAAAAAGGAGATCTCATTGCTGTCCATGGTAAGGTAGATTGGTATAATGGGTTCTCAATTAGTCACCCTGAATTTGACATCCTCGATCAAAAAACAGACCCAGCAAGTACTGGTTCAATCATTCCTATTTATCCTTTAACAAATGAGTTTAAAAGAGTGGGTATTGAACAGCGTTTAATTAGAAAACTAATTTTACAATCGCTTGATAAAATTAGTTCGTTCGATGAAATGTATGACGATAAGACTTTGAAATTTCACAAATTAGTAAAAATTGGAGAAGCCTTGAGTCAGTTGCATTTTCCGGAGGATATAAATCAATTAAAAAGTGCTATTTACAGATTAAAGTTTGATGAGCACTTTATTTTGCAGGTTTTTTTAGCTTTAGTTAAAGAAAATATTAAACGCACAGAAGCTAGGCCGTTCAAAGATATTGGCCCTTATTTCCAAATTATTCGCGATGGTTTAAAATTTGAACTAACTAAATCTCAAAAAAGAGTCATTGCTGAAATTCATGGAGATATGAAAAAAGGGAATCCTATGAATCGGCTTTTGCAAGGAGATGTTGGCTGTGGAAAAACTATTGTTGCAATATTATCTTCTTCATTAGCTGTCGGAAATAATGCGCAGGTTGCAATAATGGCACCAACCGAAATTTTAGCTACTCAGCATTATAAATCATTCCAAGAAGAATTATCGGAAGCTAGAATAACATGTTGTCTACTTGT
>CALKMQ010000098.1 GCA_938092125.1 uncultured bacterium | reverse complement strand
CTTTTTCTTAGTAATGAAAGCATTTACACGAGCATGCCCCCATTGTTGAGGCGTAGTACCAGGACGATGGCCGGTTTTCCATGCTGCTACTCCTCTATTATATACCTTTCTAAGTGTATTTACCGATATTCCAGACTTCTTCGACTTGGCTGCAAATCCTTTATCTTCTTCACTCAAAGATGTCATATGCTTTTTTAATTCACGATTAATAGTATTTACATGATGCCTTTTATGTACTTTAAAAAGAATACCTTTATCAGTATTACCATCGAATGAAATACTACCGGCTTTTTCGTGTTTCTTCAATACATCGACTGCACCTTTTTCGTGTTTCGATCCATCAATATGATGCATATTTACATGCATTACAGACTCGTCCATCATCTTATCAACAAAGCTAGTATACCTTGACTTTCTCATGTCTTTTGCACGAGCCTCTTTGTCGCCCGGTGCATCCTGATACGCCGATGCATCATCATCTGCTTTCTTACCATGCTTCTTAAAATGTGCATCGCGCTTCGCTTTGGTTGACTTCTTCAAACCTTTGTGATATGCAGCAGGCTGTGTACCTTCGCGATCCTTTATATCCGGATCTTGCGCCGAACCTTCAAACATTTTCTTAGTCGCACGATTAATGCCTTTTTGTCGAAGATTTCGCTTTCTACTAATAGCATCACCTGTCTTATAGTCTTGCTTACCCTGCGCTGCAGTTTGCTTATCTGCCATGTTACGATCAGAAGCATAAGCCTTTTTAATATATGACATTGCAGTAGATTTCGAAATCTCGTCAACCTGTTCGAATTCATCTTTAAGTGCAGTCGACACGCCCAACTCTTTTGAAAGTTTAGTTTGCCGATCGAATCGAGTTTGATACTTTTGCTGTCGCTTCTTATATTCGGGAGAATCAGTATAACTTTTCTTCTTCTTACCAGATTTCGTCAAGTTCTTAGAATCAGCAGGAGTTGTAAAGCGTTTATACAAATCTGCTTTTGCTTTCGAAAGATATGATTTCTTCGTTTCTCGCGAGATCTCATCAACCTGCTCGACTTCTTCCTTCATACTGGCAGGTACAGCTTCACCACTACCTGTGCCTCTCTTTGGACCATCTCCGTAGTCTATCCAATAACCGTCAATCTTTTTCATTTTGCGCGGATTGAATTTAGAACCCCATGCGTCACGGAAATATGCCTCCGCCTCTTTTCTCGTAAAAGTTTGTCCACGTTTATAAGATTCGTCAACCTGCTCGACTTCTTCTTTCTGATTAGCAGTTACTGTATCACGTCGGCGAGCAGCATCCATCATACGATCATGCTTGACCTTATCAGCATTCTTCTCTCGCTTGATTTTTTCGCGAGCAGCTTTTTGCATTTCAGTTTCTTTTATAAATGATTTTAAATTTTTCATAAGATCTCGTAGTTATATTTTTCTGTGTTTATACTGAAAAGTTCATCCTTTCTTAATGTACATATACATTTCTTTTTGAGTGGATAATGAAGAAAAAAGTATTCGTTTTTAAATCTTAAATCCTTTTGAAACTTTTTTCCTAATATCTCATAAACTCTCGTTGTTTTTTCATCTGTTACTTGCCAACAAAATAAACTAAAATTTTCTTTTATTACATTAAATACAAAATGAACTCCAATCTCATACATTGTTGCATATATTCTAAACGCATCACCTAAACCGTTCAAATGTATTTCCTTTCCACGCCTTTCTGAATCAAATACACTTCTATCAAAAAGTAATTCATATTGTGGATCTTTCAAACCTAAAATAGGTTTTTTTATTTTTTTAATATGAGCTCTCAGAATAGTGGTATCCGGTAACTGTATTTTTGCTAACCACCAATTTTCTTTATACTCAATCAATTCAAAATCATAAGGTCTGTTGAACATATTTACTAAATCTATCACTCACTAAAAAAATTATATTATTTTCTCTCATTAAAAAAATCGGATGTAATTTATTTCTTTCATGTTCTATCCAATATTTTTTAGTTAGGTCATACCAAAAATCTGCATGTTTTTCGTTTCTCGCTTTTATTTGAATCAAATTTGGTTTTATTTCTTTTAAAAATTGAATAGCTACATTTTTTGATACAAGTCCTGTTGCTAAATCCGGTTTAAAATTACTTTTTAACGACTCGTTATTAAACGGTCTATTCTTTTTTTGATTGTGAAAAATAACATCCCAATGTTTTCCAGGTATTTTTGTCATTTTTCTATCTGATATAGCTAACTTATTAAACTGTATCTGTATCTTAGAATTTTTTAATTCACATTCTGCTGTAAATGAGTCATCAGATTTTTTATAACATATAGTATAATTTAACAGTTCCATCTCCTCAATGACATTGCTTTTCTTGTTGGTCTGCCTTTTTCATCTTTCATAGGACCTTTCATTCCACCCATACGAGCACAGAATGATTTACGTCTCTTAGCCGCTTTGCCATCTGGATCGAGTTTACTAGGTGGTGTAGTTACAGCGGTCTTAACACCAGCAGCTTTTGCACCTTTACGAGTTAAACCAGCACCATCTTCGGTTGGTCGCTTATGACCTTTGGCGTCATCGCCGCGCTTATTGGGCTTATCATCTTCGGTGATTTTAGAGAATCCGCCACGGTCATTTCTGACCCAACCTTTTGCCTTCAACCTCTTTTCGCGATCTAATGTTTGTTGTGACTTTGCTGGACGTGGGTCGTCTTTTTTCGACCAACCACCACGATCATTTCTAACCCAACCTTTTGCCTTTAATCTTACTTCTCTCTCACGTTGTGTGGCCGCAGCGTCTTTCTTTTTCAAATAATTTTTAATTATTCTGTTGTTCGCTTTTTTAGATTCGGGCGACATAGCCTCATTTGCGAGTTCAGAATTTAACGAATTAAATGAATCGTTCTCATTTTTAAACTGTCTGAATTGTAGATATCGTCTTTTCATTTCTTGAATATCAACTCCATATTTTTGACTTTTTTTAATAAGATTTTTTTCAATCTTCTCAGTAATAAGTTCTGAATGAACTTCATTCAAAATTTCACCGACCAAATTTAAATATTCAATATCTTCTCTTTTAGCCGATCTTACTGATGCTAATCTTTGTTGCTCACCCTTTCTTACTTTAGGTAATAACTTCTTCGATATTCTATCTATCAGGGCAGCTTTTTTGGCAACCTTTTTATCTATCATTTGTCTCGATGCAAACGGTAAACTCTTATAGCTCTTACCTTGTGCACCTGCAACTCTGGCTCGAATAAGTTCTCTTGCTTTTCTCTTGGCTCTTACTTTTAATTTTGTAAGATTTGCCATTCTAAATTTTGCCTTTCTACGAGCCAGCTTAATTCTACCTTTCATTCGACGCATTAATGCTCTACGCTTAAGACGTTGTTGCATATTTAATACTTCATCGAGTGTCATATCTTCTGTAATACCCATGGCTTCTCTTATCTTATTATACATTTCTGCGCCGTCTTTTGACTGTCTTAGTTTAGCCGGTATTCCTGCTCTAAAGTCTTTTACTTGACCAGTGGCTGCTAAATTGCGTAACTTACTTGCTGACATACCTGATACATCATCAGCATCAGGATCACGCTCACCAGCAGACACAACGTCTAACTTCTCGTAAGCGTAGTCTTTACCGTTGTATTTTGTAAGTAGATTCTTAAACTCGTCGACACGATCTGAACCACCAACAACGATGACTTCGTCGTATTGTCTATCGAGTTCTTTAAGGACTTCTATAATAGTACGTGCATTTGTTTTCTTTACAATCTTACCAAATGCTTTGATTGCGTAACGTACTTTATCGTCGTAGGAGAGAGGATTTTTTTTCTTATCTTGAGTATGAGACAGATATAAGGCAGGAGTCGCTTTCTCTTTACGAGCGACTGATTTGATTTTCTGTACTAATTTTTCATGACCCACGGTTGGTGGATTCATTCGGCCAAAAGCCAGAACGATTTTCTTCATAGAGGTTTACCTAAGCCTAACTCTGTCTAATTGTATTTCTATTTATAATTTTTGAAATTCATCGAGTGTAATTTGATGCCACGGTAGCATTGTATCAGGATCATCAGATAAATTAACTAATTCAGTAGATCCTTTGTGTATTTTTAATCTTTCTATAAGTGTTTGATATGGATTTTCCATGGCAATATATTCAGGTACATTTTTAAATTGCCATAATGGATCTGGTATACCTCTTGTTTTCATATCATGACCAATACCATAAGCAGCAGTTGAACCATCTGCTGATGGTGTGTAGTTCATGTCGAAACCAAGATAACCAATATGTGTAGGTTTAAGATGATGCAATATCCAATATGTCACACCAAAATATATTGGTAAACCTAGATATATTCGTGCTTGTTCCCACGGCATTTTCGCCATACCAACGTAAGATTTCTTAAATCCTGTTTCACCTTCACGCGAATGTATTGCTTGATGAGACTTTTTTTGAGCTTTTAATTCTGCAAGCAATTTTTTAGGATAATCACCAGCATACATGAGATGATCCCATTTATCTGTAGCTCTCCATGTATTATTTACACCAACAACAGTTGCGAATGAAACGTTCCAATCGTTTATTCTTTTGACTTGATGACCGCTGCCTATAGCAATAACTTTCATAGAAAAAGTTCCGTGTCAATACGTGTATGAGATTTTACTTTATATCCTAACTCACCATATAATGTTGCTACAGTATTTCTCTCTTCATTTGTAGAATGTTTGTGTTCGAATATAATACGAATAGGTAGTTTTTCTTTTGGTTGCTTTATCAGATAAGAATAATAGTCAATAAGTATCTTACAGTCATTACCTTCGACATCAATTTTCATTAATTGTATTCTTCTTATTTTTTTCTCTTCAATAAATTGACCGAGTGGCATTTTTGGAACTGATGACTTTACAAACTTATGTTCCATTTTAAATCGTATTGCTTCCGGATGCATATAATCAATTGAATTACAACCTTTCCACCAATACGGCAAATTCTCTTCATCAATAACTGATGGAGGAATATAATATACATCACATAATCCCGATTCTCCATCGGGAGAAATAGCAATACAACATTTTTCTACGTTGTTTTTATCAGGTAATCTATCGAGATATGTTTGTAATGGTTCAATAGAAAAACCAACAGTTGAATCATCAGCTGTTTCAATAAGTGTTCTAAAGTCGCTTGTACCAATTTCTATAAAATCAACATCAATCACCAATTGTGCTCCTGAATTTGTCCTTCGAAATGACCCCATCGATCATATTGTAATCCTCGAGGCATCCATTGATTTAGTGTTCTTAGATCTCCTCGATCATATACTAATCTAACTTCTGGTCTATTTCTTTTACGACTAATCACTGATATATTACGATCGTAACTTTTAATATTGGCATCAGAACAATCAAAACCTGCTAATACGAGATTATAGACAAGTAAACCTGCATTCCATAATGTGACATGACCACCTACAATCCAATCTTTATATGCATTTGCAGGTGGAACAGTAATGCATATATAACCATTATCTTCACAAACATCATAACACTTAGTTAGAAAATTACCAATATTAGGTTGATGTTCTAAACAATGACTAGTCCAAATAACATCATATTTTTTTTCTATATTTAACTCGGTGAATATACCTTGATATGTAGATCTAGGAAAAAAATCAACCGTATCTACTATATGTCCTTTTGATCTAAATATATTCGCATGTTCTTCTTTTTGACCTGCACCAATATCTAATATTTTACTAGATTTTTTTATTATACTATCGAGTTTACGAATTGTTTCATTTACATTTTGAGCCATATTATTTTTTCATTATGCAATCGAAATGTGGACCATGCCGACCATTTTTAGTAACACTATCATTGAGTGTATTTAATTTGACATATCCTTGTTCCCAATCATTCTCAACAAAATTAATATATCCATGGCTTCTGACTTCGTCTTCTAAATCTTTCATTTGATAATTTTGTTCTTTAAGAGCCAAAGCGCTACATTCGATATACATTGTAGGAGAATGTTTTTCTAATAGTTTTTTAAATCCTTTAAGTGCTCGTATCTCACTACCTTCAATATCCATCTTAACAAAATTAATTCGATCAGCATCTTCGAGTAAGTTATCAAGAGTGGTAGATTTAATACCTGTATCAGAAGGATGATACTGTAATACCCAACTTTCGTCATTTCTTTTTGGTACCACTTCTTTCATCGTTGATTCTATATCTGAAACAATAGCTCTTATTGGTATAATTGTATCTTCTAATTTATTTCTTATTATATTCTTAACTAATAGATTATAGTTGTTCTCATTCGCTTCTATCGCATAAACTTTTTGTGGTTTACAGTGTTTAGCGAATGGAATACAGAATGTTCCTATGTGTGCACCAACATCAATAACAAAATCATTTTCTTTTATGATCTTATCTTTTAAAATTAAAAATTGTTTTGGTGTTTGCAACCCACGATAATCTTTTCGGCGCATTCTTTTTGCCGCGGCATCATCATATACTTCAAGCTCTGCATAATCAGATTTTATAATGATAGTTTTCATTTTAATATCCTTGCATCATGAATTTCATCTTTCATCCATTCTTTATGATTACGATGATAATGAATAAGAGTTTGATCCCATCTTAGATCGTGGGACCATCTTGTCATATGCCAATTAAACTTATCAGGAAGGCCTTTAAACTTTTTTTGTTCTATTACGTAAAGATTAATCATAAGTTGATCCCAGCCGCCCATACGACCCTTAGGAGGGTTTTTAATATGTTTGTTAAAGTAATTGCCTATAGATTCATATATTTTTCTTGGGAATACCACAACACCTGAATTACCATGGCCACCATGACTATCTAACCAGTGATCTTTTGATTTTAATTTCATCTGCACATAATTAATTCTGTCATCTTCAATATGATCGAAGATATTATCGAAGTTTGTTGTTGCTAAGATATCACTATCCATAAAACAAACAGCATCATATTCTTTACACCATCCTTCGATGAATGGCAAAAATATTCCATAAAAAGGTGAATGGCCAAAAGGATGACTTAGAAATTTATAATCAGCGTCACATTGCTCCGCATATTTAGAAACTGATTGTTTGCTTAGTTCCCAATAATTAAATTCAGTTTTAATCGATGGACCAGAATTAGGAGCTTCGGCATAATATTGATATATTAGTTTTTTCATCTTCTATATTTTCTTTTTATTATTCTGTGAAGTGGTTTTTAAATGAATCGATAAAAGGATAATTTTTATTAGCTGAACTTTTCCATATAGTAGACTCACGCAACCAGCCAATTGCAGGTGTTGGAGACATAATTTTGATAGGTACTTTGGTTTTTCTAGTTTTTAAGAAATGTGTATTATCGATTGCGCCTGGTATACCATTAGTTTCTAATTCTTTTAATAAAGAAACTGCAGTATTGGGTGTGATAGCATATGCATGTGCACCTTCATGTCCATTATTAGTTGTTTCTGTAATACATGTAGGTGGACCGGCGGCTTCATGATTATATTGTTCTGGTTTTTGTATTTTATAACCAAGAGCTACAATTAAATTATCTGGAATATCAATGTCAATATTGTGTAGAAGAATAGCATCGTGTTCGAATATAATTGCTGGTTCATTATGATCTCGTACTTTACACCACGCCATTGCGTGTCCTGATGTAGCACATTGAGCTTTAGCATTTTGCGGCTTAAATGTCTGATAATTTTTTACGTTTGATGTCACTGCAGCCCAAGATTTTGTAGCAACTTCTTTTGTAGTACCATGAAACCATTCAATATATTCCCATGGCATACCAACTTTATCACATGAGTCAGCACATATTTTAGCATATTGTTCAGATATTTGATGACCCTTCATCATAATAATAAAAGCTTTTGTTGGCTTCATAATTTTTTAATCCTATTTAAAAACTCAATGTCTTCTTCATAATATATTTCAACTGCTTTACGTGTATCATCATCATAGTATTCATTCACAAGCTCTTCAATATCAACTTTAGGTCGTCTATCCGATTTATGTTTACTCAATTTAGTATTTATTTTTCGACCAATTGACATATCATAAAGCTTTTGATCTATATTATTATAGTCCCAGAGCTCTATGTTCTTTGCTTGTACTCCATTAATCTTTACGTAATCCATTTGACGTATGGCATTATTACTATCACTTTCATGACAACCATTTTTAAACTTATCTCTAAAATCCTGTGGTGAAGGATTTGTCCTCTTAAGTCTACAAAGGAAAAAATATAGACTAATTTGTCTATGTATTGGATTACGTAACACAATTATTTTTTTCATACTTTGTGCTTTTTCTTCAGTTATGATCTGATCATCAATCAGTTCTTGCAAAGTCATATGAATATAATGTGTTTGTTTATTATGTTTTCGAATTACTTGTTTTGATACATTATGTGTAAGAATACCACAATCATTTACTGCGGTATATGCATCATTAGTATTACAAAAATTACGCACAAAATATTCTGCTAGACTAGAGCTAGCATTTTTTGGTACGCGTAGAAAAATAAAATTATTGGAGTGCGATATAACCATGACCGCCTAAATGTTTTTCCATTATTTTTCCCATCCTTTTATAACATCAGGGCTAAAATTAGCCTTACTAAATTCAAGTCTATCTACAATCTTCACGGCGTCATTACTGAGATGATCGATGGCAACAAATCCTTCCGGTGCTGTTACTTTAAATCCTGATCGTGTACGCAAGAAAGTACCCATACTTCCTGCTTGATTCATTTTATTTATGATCATTCCTTTTGCTTGTACAAGCGTATTCATGAGTGTCCACAAATTGGTCCAATCACTTGCTTTATATTTGCTAAAGTATGACATTGTTTTCTTTTTCTTAGCTTCTACTTTTGCTTTTGATTCAGGTCGTTTAACTTTATCACTGTCTTTCTTATATACTCCATGTAAGTAATCAATAAAACTTCGAGTATGACTACGAGGATTCACAGGCTTACCAGCGCGCACAAAGGTATTATTAAAAACTTTGACGCGATCCAATAATTCTTTGTCTGTAGAAAACGCATTGATTAACCCAGTTGGTACTGTATTAAATAATGTTCCAGCTCTTGAAAGAATTTTTGTAATTTCTTCCGTTTCTTTCTTTGTAAAGGTAGCATTACCTGTTTCATCACGATAATTTGCATCAGTTTGCCATATAGAAGGAGGTGATTTAAATTGATCTACGATATTCTTACCAAAAGATGCAGACATAGACTCAAAAGAATCACCAGTATAAGTTGTGTGCCAAACAATACCGATACTAGCTTTCGATATCTGTCTCCCAAGATCAGACTTAACAGGCACAGCATAAACAATAGTATTAGGTTGAAAAGTGTAATAACTTTCTCCATCGATCGACTCCTTGCTAACGTCACCTTTTGTGAACATCAGGTCGCCTTGATAGACTCCTTTTTTAATACCTAGTTTACTAAATTCTTGCAAGGCCACGAGCAGTTTTGCTTGCAGATCACCCGATGTGTCAGCCTTGACGTCAGCTGGTGTTTTGTAGACTTTTGGATCTTTGTTGAATACGCCTTTTTTAGCAACAAAAAACTTACCGTCTGTCGGATCGATGCCTGCGAATACAGCCGGTGCACCATCCCATTTGACGGTACGTGAGATAGAATTTTTAGAGTGACCCGCCAACATATCACGGAGATCACGTAGGAAATTAATCGCCTTTCTAGTTCCATTTACGCCCTCATTAAAAATTAAATCCTCAACATGTTCCATGTGAGTGTTCTTTGCTTCAATAATATATTGATTAAATTTTTTCATTTAGTTTTTCTCTCTAAATACCAAACCGTTCCTGCTCTGCTAGTGATTTGTTCTATTTTATAATCCTTAGCAAAATACCTCTTAACAAAACGAGCGTACAACTTCTCCCTGCTTTGTAAAACAGTCTTGTCTTTCGCTGCCAGCTTTGGATCGTCCTTAGCAGCAGAGAAGTCCATATACTTAGGATTTTCTTTCTTAATAAATTCTTTGATAGCAGCAATCACAGTGGCAAAGATTCGCATTTGATCGCCTTCACCAGTCAACTCAGTAGACGATCTACCACTCGTAATACGAGAGAATATAATTTCCCATTGCTTTTGATCTGGTTCTTCGATATGCTGTCTACTTTGGAAAGAAACTTCGAGGGAAGTTTTGTCTGGAAGTTCTACAGTTGTAATATAATTATCACCTATCTTCTTCAACTGGAAAGGATACGGTTTATTGAATGCCTC
>CALKMQ010000097.1 GCA_938092125.1 uncultured bacterium | reverse complement strand
TATCGTTGGGACCTTCACCATAAAGATTTTCCCAAATCTTATCACCAAAAGCGTCAATTTTCACTACAAAAAAAGATGGTATCCTTCCACTTTTTCCAACGGCAATGAACTCACCATTTGATTGGACTACACTATTTCCATAATCATTTCCACTTGTTCCAAATGTACGAGCCCACTTTGCTTCACTATCACTACATTCACCATTTTCATCAAAAAGACATGTTTGACCAAAAGCATCTGTCCTGATTATCCACATGTCCATGTTTGCATCAGAATTAAATGAATTTGAAGAACCAGAAATGATAAACCCATCAGGATTAGTTGTTAGCTTGATATCTTTACCAATGTCATTTCCAGCTCCACCATATACCCTTGACCATATTTCTTGACCTTCAAAATCAATTTTTAGAGCCCAAATATCTGAATTACCAGAACCTAATGAATTAGTTGACCCAACGATGACATAGCCGTCACTCACAGATAGAACTCCATATCCCCTGTCATTCTGAGAACCTCCAAAGTTTTTTATAAACTTAAACGGGAGATTTGCTTGAATAGAGTTTCCTGCAGCTACATACCCCCAGTGATCTTCCACCTCAAGCTGGTAATATTTAGATTGACTAGTTAAATCTAAATGGACAGAATGATTTGTATCATTTTTTATACTATTTGTAACCATTAATACCCTGTTTGACATGTCCATACTATTTGAAGAATATAAGTGGTATTTTAAAAAATCATTATCTCTATTCATAGACCATTGAAAATGGAGCGATCCTCTATTATATTTTGGCGGATTTAAAATAGATATTGAAGGGGCACTGTCAATTACTCGAAATCCTTGACTAGTTTTTGAATAACCATAGATATCTGTTACTTTTACATAGTACCATAATTCTTCAATCGGGTTAAACTCAGTTGTAGTAAAAAGAGTGTCTGTAATTTCTATAATTTTACCAATTTCAGTTTTTTCAGAGCTTTCGATTGCGCTTGATGTGAGAATAGTATAATCATTAAAGTCGCTTTCGGATGATTTATTAAAACGAATGGAAAGCAAGTTGAGGCTATATGATATATCAATAATTTCCACTGCTCTTGGAGACGAAAGCGTATTATCAACTGTTAAATAAATTTGCAATGTGTCGCTTGTGTTATTGCTACCATCTTGGGCAATAACTGCTATAGTATAATTTCCATCATCGAGGTTATTTGTATTCCAATTAAATAAATATGGCTCTGCAGAGACTAAGGCACTATCTAAACTATCATTTACAAAGAACTGAACAAAATCGATTTCCTCATTATCGATAGCATTTGCGGATATAGTGACAATTTCATTAACAACCGCTCCATTTTCAGGAAACGTAATAGATACCTCAGGTGCTGAGGTATCTCCTTTATTATCATTACAAGAAATAAAAAAAATGATTGTTGAAAAAGTTAAAACATTAATAATGTGTAAATATTTCATAATACAATATTACAAAAACGAGTTTTTAATATCTCTACCGTTTATTATTTTTTTGAAGTCCTGATAAACTATCATAAATAATAATAGCTGAATCTAATGGTAAAGTTTTAAGATAACCTTTACCACTTAAACTAGAATCAACTTGAAGCGGCAAACCAGACTGGTAATAATCTATTAAATAATCAAGTTTCAATACCGGTTCTGATGCGATACTAAATTCTTCTATTCTATTAAATGAGGCTATCACTGGAATAAGCTCTGGATTCAAAAATATTTTTAAAGCGTTCTAAAATCCCATGAATGCTTTTTGCTCATCTCCATTTTCTTCACCAATCATAATATGAAGCTGGTGATGATAATCATTCAGAAATTTAAAAGCCTCAACTTTCTCAATTAATTTATCTCTTTCTGTTGATAGGGTTTTATTCCTGCATGACAAAAAAATAAATACAAATCCGACAAAACATAAAAATATTTTAGAATTATAAATGAAGTACCTTTTCTATTATTATTCATAATTTTAATTCTGGTTATAATGAAACCATTTTATTAATTAACGACCTCGATCTTTCCATTATATTATGAGTGTGTAAATATTCAAAACTTGAATTCCGACCAATCAAATGAAGGTTATTAAACCTGGATAAGTATTTTTTTATTTCTTCAGTTTTTAAAATGCTATCTATCGTAATAATAGGGTATGCACTTTTTACCTTAACAAGTTTATAATCAATAATCTTTCCGGATTTTACTAAGTTTTTATTTTCTAAATAACTAAGTATTTTATGATAAACCACTTCTTTTGTTGAATCAATTTTTACATTTCTTTCTCCCATCGGGACCTCAACAACAATACATGTTTTTTCAAAAGGGGACATTTTAATACTCCTATTTTTTGGCTCATAAATTCTTGTAAAAGGGCATTCTAAATCTGGAAAATATATTGAAGCATTTGGCGAAAATGATTTTAAGTCTAAGTATAAAACACATATCATCAATTCTCGGTATTTTATAAATTTTAGTTTATCTAAAATATGTTTTGGAGCAGAAGGATTTAAAGATTTAACTAACTCATCAATTGGAGCAGTGTAGACTAATTTATTTATAAAATTATTATCACCATTGTTATCCGTTATAGATAAAACCTTATTATTATCATGATATACGTTACAAACTTTTTTATTTAAAAGAATATTTTCTAGGCCAATTTTTTTCCCTAAAGCATTGAATATTTCCCCAAAACCCTGATCAGGATAATAAAAGGTGCCCTCTAGATGATCAGAATTAGTTTTTTTCATCAAAAATAAATCCTTGATTAATGACCTTAGATTTAGAACTTTTAACCTACCTCCTGATATTGTTGGATCAAGATTATCAGCGTCCTCTCCCCACAGTTTTTCAGAATATGATATTAAAAACATTTTTGAAATAGTTTTGCCATAACTCTGATAAGCAACTTGTTTAAAGGATACTGGAAGAGGTCCTTTTCTTAATCTAGCAAGAATATTATCATATATTATTTTAATTAATAAACTCAAATCTAGATTATATACTAAATCTGATACTGATATTGGAAAATTAAAGAACTTTCCTCTATAGTAAATTTTACTAGGCGATGTTACACGCTTTAATTTATTTCCAAGCAATAGTTTTATCTCATTAGTAACGTACTCGCTCTTATCATGCAGCCTATGCGCGCCCGTATCATACTTAAATTCTCCGTCAGTTATAGTTTTACAGTTACCACCAATTGTACTTGATGCTTCGTGGATCTTTACTTGCATACCTACTTTCTTTGCAAAATAGCCGACACTTAATCCGGCCGGGCCACCACCAACAATATCTATATTATTTCCATTTTTCATTTGGGAAATTATTTTATCATCTGAAATGTTGTTATTTTTGACCACATCTGATTCATATATGGATTGTGATAAAAGACAGTATCTCTAATAAAACTTGATTTTTTAACATCGAAGAGATGTCTATAATCACCGACCATTAAGACTTTTCTCTTGTTCGAATTACCAAATAAAACTTTTTTGATGTCTTGATCATTATCTACATCTATAAAATCAGCTTTTATTTGGTGGCTCTTAAAGTAAAAATTCATTAAAGGAATACTAATTATTGTATTAAAACCACTATCATCAGATATATAATTTTTTAATTTTTTAACAGCAGTAAAGTTTACATGTTGATTAATTAAATTAGCGTTATGAAAAAATAATACGGCAAAATATGTATAAACAATTCCAGAAAATAGTTTACCCCTGTATTTTTCCTGTCCCTCAATAAGTAAAATACATACAAAAAGTATTATTGGGAGTACATGCCTACTTTTGTAAACAATGTTCTGAAATAATAATATCCATACGAAATAGATACCCATACATATAATTATTGGCTTTATTTTATTTTCAGACATCCATTTTTTTGAAACATCTTTCAAACTAATTGCAAATTGAATCAAAAGAATAATCGATAGAAAAATTGAGGTCACACCTCTAGAAGACCAATAACCTCCAAAACCATCAGCCCATACAGACCTAATAAGCAGTATAAAGCGATCAAAGAGTCCTTGTTCTGTGAGTATAGTACCACCAAAGTCCATAAAATGGCCAGAGGTTTGCTTTTTAGCCATCATGATTAAATCACTTGCACCAGTCAATAAAACCATTGGTACGAGCCAAATGAAGACACCAATTAAAAACGATTTAGTTAAACTTTGTTTACGTTTGCTTAAAACATATATTTTGATCAAAGGAAAAATTAGTAATGGTAAATATGATAGCCTAACGCCAGCAAGTAGACCAGATAGAAAAAATCCTTTTTCAAGGTGGTGCCCTTGTATTTTAGCATAAATTAGATAGTAAATAGCACTCACTGAAATCGCTAAGCCCATTAAATCAGGCATATATCTATTACTCATTAGCCAAAAAAGAGGATTGAAAAATATAATTAAAGCTACATACCTTCCTTCATAAGACTTTAGACTAGTGTTAAATATTCTTAGTAAGTAGTATATAATAAAAAAAATAGAAAAACCGCCTACTATTGAAAATGATAAACCCATATTACCGACAAATAAATAAAAAGTTTTAATTAAAAAGCAGAAAATAATATAGCCTGGAAAATGAGGCTGTAGTTTTGTTATGTTGTAATCTTTAATACTGAGAGCAAACCTTAGACTATCAATATCTTCAATATAATAAATACTAGTTAAAGCTCTTGAGACTAAACAAATCAATAATAAAAAGATTAATAAACTATTATTACGTTTAAACATTTAGAATAGAACCTATACAAAAAAAAGCAGGTAACCAAATATGGTTCCCTGATCTCTTAACTATTATTTAACCTTTATCTACCAACCAGCTACATTGGCATCTGAAAATCCATAAGATGCTTTAAAGATAGCTCTTACTTCACCAACTAGAGAAGCATGATATGCTTGCATCGCATCAAAATTTCCATTTGATGGATAAACAGGTGCTGTACCCATGACGGTCAATATACGATTTAGGTTTGCATCCGTAATGGCTTTAAAATCATTATAGAGCAGACCATTTGCATAGCCTCTCATTTCACCCCAATGATTTTCATAATCAGCAGTTGCGTCAGAACCAGCTACAATAGTAGTATCACCAGCAGCAATTAATCCAGCAATATCAGTTACCACATCATTTACATAGTGGATAGAAACAGCAGCAACTACTTTTTCCCAATTATTCATTACAATATCTCTTTGAACTAAAATATCAGCAAGGTCAGCTTGGTTAGTAATAAGTGTCCTTCCTTTTAGATAAGCATCGAATATTGTTTTTGTGAAATCGTGGTTAACATCACAAGCGCTACATTCATCTCTTTTTGCAGCTGTGATTGCCCAACCAACGTTGTATTCAGATTTAAAATCAATAGAGCCATCACTATTTGAATCATTGTATGGACTTGATTTTCTATCAACATCGTCAGTATACCCAGTGTTGTAATCAAGCGCAGCACCAAAGTAACCAAATGATTCATCCCAGTGATGTTCCATCGCTGTGTAATTTGCATCGCCACTAACTACTGAGTTATCATCTGTTGGAATTTTGCTCATATACTTTGAAGTTCCTTGCCAGTATGAAACAGCACCCCACAAAGTCTTTTGGGTAATTTGATCTAAACGAATTCCAGCATTATTACCAGTTGTTCTGGTTAAACCGTTCGCAACACTTTCTTGAACCCATCCATTGATCAAAGTACCAGCGTTGGCGCCATATCCGGTTATAATGTAGCTATTCACGGCTGTAAGTCTATCATTTAAATGACTGGATGATATATCATGGTACTTTGCCTGTACGGTCGACATATCACCAGCAGATGATAGAATAGCTTGATTAGTATTGTCATTTCCCATCATACTAACTAACGTAGCCGGGTTGCCAGAAGCAGCATCTGTACTCATTTGAGTTTTGATGTCATTGATCAGTAAATTTCTAACTACTTGCCCAGAATACGAAACACTGTTTTCTCCGCGATTAAACCTACTTTCAAATGAGTATTCAGTTGGCGTATCAATCAATTCAGCTCCACCATCGTTATTATCATCAATGGATTCACATCCAATGAAGACAAAAAGCAATAGTGATGAAAGAAACATTAAGCTATTGTTTAGTTTCATTTTGTTTTCTCTTATTTTATGTTATTGAGTCTTATTATCATTATTTATTAAAAAAATTATTTTATCAATTATTATTATAAGATTTTAGTCTATATTGGCCTAGAAAGTATATTCTAACCCAAGATTAATCTGTCTTCTTGGACCTATGATTATTCCTGAACTTAAACCCGCTTCTTTCTGACCTGGATTAGAATGAAGCCTTGATCCAATATAACTTTCATCGGTAATATTTTTTCCGGATAAATAAATTCTTAATTTTTCGCTGTGCTGAAAATTGGCACTTAAATTTATAATAGCATATTCGGGAACGGGCCCTTGAATACCGAGATTTTTTGTCTTTTCTATGTTTTCAAAATCTGTATAGATTTTGCTTACATATTTAAAATCTACTCTAAAAGATAGTTTTTCACCAAAATCATTATAAAAACCAGCAATCAATGTGTGAGAAGGCGCATATGGCAGCTCTTTACCACTTATATCTATTTGATTCCCAATTGAACCAGCAATATTCGATATTATTTCGCCCTCTACAACTTCTGTTTTTAAAAAAGAATACGAAACATCAACGCTCGGTAATCGTTTGTTTAAGTCACTAAAGTTAAAGATGGTTTTGGTTTCTACACCCATCGTATTAGCCTTACCTAAATTTTTAAATGTAGTCCCCCTTCCAGCGGCAACTAAATTTTCTATTGCAACATGATAAACTGAATATTCAAACTGTATAAATGAAATATTTCCCCTGATTCCAATTTCTTTATTCCAACTTTTTTCTGCTTTAAGATCTAAACCGCCACGTGAAACATCGTCCCCAAAATTTAATATCTTCAAAGCACCACTTGATGGCGGAGTAAAACCTCTATGGACACCTCCAAAAAAGTTATAACCCCGAATTTCGCTTATAAATCCAACTCCTGGTAAAATTACAGATGTTGTTTTATCTAAATAAGTTGAACCAGCAAGGCGATCAATCCTCTCCTGTTCAAAAACCTCAATGCGAACACCTGGGCGAACATCAAAAGAGCCAAATTCTATTGATTCGCTTAAGAAGCCACTGAAAGCCATTGTCTCATAATGATGGCTTTGACCAACTATTCTTGGAGCCTCGTCTTCAGATGTAGCTGGTATAAAATAAATGCCGTCACGACTATTTGGACTATCGCCTTGTTTCTTATCATCGATAAAACGCTCCCAATATATTCGAGCACCAATTTCCAAGGTGGATTGTTTTTCAAAAAGCAAATGCTTTAAACGATATGACTGCTCGTAGCCAGCAACATAAAATGCTCTGAGTATCCCAAAACTGTCTTGCCCGTTGCCTACTCTCACTAAATCATAAGGGTCGTAATAATTTGCTGGGTTTGGGCTTTCTTTACCGAGATCAGACGCTAGTATGAAAACATCATTTTCTCTCCACCACCGCCTATCAAAATAACTCGTAAAAGCAGTTGTGTTTTTTGATAAAACTGAACTCAAGCGTTCTGATTGTATTAAATCGAGAGAAGCTCTAAAAATCTTGAAGTTATCATTCTCTTTTGGATTGAATTTAGGATCGTTTTCAAATGACCATTCTGTTAATCCAGTGTAAGTAGCATTTGAATTTTCATAATTGATATTTGATTTGAGATACACATTCTTATTTAATGAAGGTAAATAATTAATTTTCAAGGTTGCATTAATTTGTTCAAATTCATTATTCTGCCTAAATCCATCTCCTCTCTTGTATAAAAGTTGCAATTCTGGTTTTAGTTTTTCATTTTGAGAACCACCAATTTCAGAAAAAATACTAGCAAAACCATTCTCTCCAGCAGTTATTTTGAAAGTACCTCCAAAATCATTTCTTGGTCTGCGAGTGAAATAATTTATTACTCCCCCCATAGTTTGAGGTCCAAAATTAATAGCACCACTGCCTTTGATCACTTCTAATCGGTCAACCCGTTCTGCAGGAGGGTTATAATACATGTTAGGGTAAACATATAACGCTGGCTGAATTGGCACTCCATCTTCTAAAATTAATACTCGTGAACTACGCCTGGGGTTCAAACCTCTAATGCCAATACTAATTCGGGAGTTTCCAATTCCATCATCGGCAAAGCCATTAATACCAGGTATATGTTCTAACATTTCTTGCGTTCCTAAGGGGTTAACAAGTTTTATTGTTTGCATACCCATAACAGTTGCAGCACCCGGTAAGTTCTGATAAGGTGCGGTTGCATCACTTATAATTTCTAAACGACTCATGACAATTGGCTGAATTTCGAGAACAGCATCAATTTTGTAAGATTTGCCAGATTCTATAGCGACATCTTCTCTGTAATCTTCAAAGCCTATGAAACTTATACTAATCTTATATTTTCCATCTTCTATATCATCAATGTTAAATTTTCCTTCTTTATCAGTGGTTACTCCATATTTTTGACTGTTATCACCCATAAGCTCAACATTCGCTCCTTGCAGTGGTATTCCTTGGCTGTTGTTTATTACTGATCCTTTAACACTATTTTGATCGTCGTCAGCAAGTAAAAACGAGGAAGAAGGAAGACCTAAAGAAGCAATCATGATTTTGAGTAATATTCTATTCATATATTTTTTCTAGAATATTTCAGGATTCTCTTCAAACTCATCTAATTCAGAATCATTTTCTAGAAGTAATAAGCCATAACTGCCACTATCTGAACCCGTGTCAGCTTGAGGTTCAAGAATTGCATCATCCTCGCAACCAAAAAACAAAACTAATGAAAGTGAAGCTATTATTAAAGAAGAAGGTACTTTCGATAGGTTTTTTATCATGCTGCTGCCTTTCTCCATGAAAAGCCAAGGCCTAAAGCGACGAAAATCCAGGCGATTACTTCGATCATACTGGGATCACCATTGTAACCAAACAAGCCTTTCATTAAGCCCCCTACAGCTCCTTTATCATGCATGACAGGGTAAGTGCCGTCTTCATTTTTTGGCGGGTTTAAATCCCAAATTCGAGAAGCCCACTTACTTGCTTTATTGACCACTGTTGCCCGATTATTTTCACTATCGCTTATAGTAAATACTTTCATATCTCCATTCATTCTTGTCGCAATTATATTATTATTATCTATTTTAATTTTACCACCGTAATAAGGAATTATATTTGCAGACTCAAGTTCGTGAACTCCATATGTGAACATGCCTGCAGCAACAAATACTAAAACACCTGAGGTCACGTTAAAAAAAGTTTTCAGAGGAACCTTACGGCCTTGTATAAAAATCATAAATGACAACCCAATGCCGAGAGCAGCGCCGACAAGAGACAAAACAATATTTAAGCCACCTTCTTTTATGATGATTCCGTATAAAAAGAGAATTGTTTCTATACCTTCTCTAAAAACCGAAATAAAAGATAAAGCGAAAATACTATACCCTACCTTATCACTCGATAACGCATTATCCGCTTTTTCTTTAAGGTCACCAGCTATGTTCCTGTTTTTTGCCATCCAGACAATCATTGACCCCAAGATAGCAGCTGCAATTATCATTACAATCCCCTCAAATAATTTAGCTGACTTACCTTCAAATCCATTCGCAAATATTTGAAAAAGGAATGAACCAATTACACTAGCAACTAATGCTGCTGCAACGCCCTGCCACAATCGAATAATAGCTTCAGACTGATTTGTTTTTTTTAAATAAGTATAAAGGATACCTACTATTAGAGAACCCTCAAGAACTTCTCTAAATACAATTATTAATTCTGCCATTTTATTTTTTTCTGTTTCTAGCAATTAGGCCCAGACTCTGAGTTGGAACAGGCTCTTGGAGTGTAGACTTATAAATCAAAGAGAGGTCAGGCCTAAATTGCTAAGTTTGTTTGTGTTTTTATATAATGCTATCTTTATTGAGACTTAATCTCATTAAATTTAAGTACAACTATTTAACTAATGCAAAAAAAATATTAAAAAAAGCCCGTCAAAGACGAGCTTTTAAATTAAAAGAATGAAATTCTTATTTTGAATATGAGTGCTTTATTTGATAAATATTATCTTTATGCTCAATAATCATCGCAGTTATCCTATTTCGAACATTCTGTGGGGTGTTATCCGTAAATTTTTTATACCCCTCTGACCATGCTTTTTCAAAAGAAGCAAGATCTTTTGCCTTATAATAACTTACAACATTCCATTCATCGCCCCAGCTATGGCTCAACGAGCCAACTTCATTCAGTTTACCTTCATCGACTAATTTATCAAAAACTGGATTCCAATGCTTCTCCATTAATTCTTGATATTCTTTCATTTTACTAAAAACAACTTTGTTTTGAGAAATAACCATTATTTGAGCTGAAAGAAAACCATTATAAATTAAAAGCACTAAACTTATTTTTATAACTAAACGCATCTTATCTCCTTTATTTGTTGACTATCTGTTTAAATGGCACTTTACTACTTTTAAGTTTTTGCACTATAAAAAGCTACCCCAGTTAATACAGACATTATAATAACGGCAGGAATAGGAGGATGAACTTCTGGATTTATGACATGCAGCAGCACGCTAGCTAGGTTTATGATGTACGCTACACCAATCGCGAAAAGAAGTTTTTTTGCAGGTGCATCTTCCATATCTCTGCAAAGCAATGCAACAAATCCAAAAGCAATCATAAATGATGCCACTGCTTCATGCATGTATGTACCAACTTTTATGGATATAGCATTTATCAAATGCTGACTAAACGCTCCACCACTTACGATACCTTCTGCACCAACATAAATGGCAATACCCATCAAAACATTTATCGCACCAATGGCTGTTAAAACTAATTGAGGACTCATACAAACTCCTTGTAGTTCTAACCAAAATTAATAATATATTTTACAATTCCAAATAAATTATTTTAAAAGACGATATTATTAATATATATGCATTTATTAAATTTTAATTAAAGTTGTACTTTAGACTTATTGTAACTATTTAAGAAATCGAATACTTTATATTGCAAGCTATTTTCATCAAAATAAAGGTAACAAATATTTGATCCTAATAGGTCATTTTTTAATTTTAAAATTATTCTAATTGCTTTACCCTTTTCATTTATTTTTTGAATTATTATCTTTCCGTCCTTGATTTCGAGAATTTCTCCTGGAATAAATGATTTTTTTTTCAAAAGAAAATATGAACTTTCTTCACAGGCATTTAAAACAAGGCCTTCTTTAGAATGATGAATAGCTGTTGGCTTAATTTCATTATCATGTGCAATAAAAACTGGATTTACAATTCTTCGGTTAGATTTTGTTTTTAAATTCATAAAAGGTTCTAAGTCTATTGTTAAGGTTGGTGCATAATTAATTTTTGATGGGAAGTTTAAAACCACATAAGTATTAAAATTAGAATTCTTATTCATTTCATTTTCAAGTCCATTTACAAGCATCTTATTAATTAGTGTGTTGTCTACCCAAACTTTATAATTATTGATACTTCCGATAAATAGAGTTGATGCATAAAATATTAAAACTAGAAAGATGATTTTTGACTTCCGGTAAGATCTATAAATGATTGCACCCACAAATATTGCAAAAAAACATGATGCCAGGTACGTATCCCCTGTTTTTGATGAGCTACTTGTAAAAAGAATTGGTATAAAGAATAGTATAAATGATATGATGTATTTATAATATTTATCATTGTTTGAATAAATAAAGAATAGAGACCTTATAAAAAACGGAATTATAAAGACTATCAAATAATATTTTTTTTCAAAAAGTATAGTTTCAAACCAATTATAATTAAAAGGAAGAAGTATTGACAAACCACTAATTATTGGATTTGTTAAAAATTGGGAAAGCTGACTTAAATTATAATTATCAGTTGTAAAAAATCGAGCTTGGTTATATGTGCTGATCAAAAAAAATAAAATAATCAAAACAGTTAAAATGTTTCCTGCAAAAAGCTTCCATAAAATCCTGCGGCGTCTACCTTTTTCTACTAATTTATTTTTTTCCCAAGCAACCAAACAATACTGAGCAAAGGGTAAAACAATACTTGTCTCCTTAGACAATAAAGCAAAAAAGAAAAAAAGTTGAGATAATATCAATAAGCTTAACCGCTCTTTCGCAAAATATCTAAATAATGTTATCAATGATAATAAATAAAAACTGCATGCAACGAGTTCGGCTCTACTATTAATCCAAAATGTAGAACTGGTCATAATAGGGTGGATAATAAATATTACTGCACAGATGAATGATAATTCTCTACACTTTAGCAATACAAATGAAAACTGATAAATAAGGATGACATTAAAAATATGAAAAGAGACATTAGTTAAATGATACCAAAATGGATTTAGTCCCCATATTGAAGATTCTATTAAAGTAATTGAATCTATGATAGGCTTTAATGTATAACTTTTATTAAAAAACTCGTTCGGGGACAGCCAAATATTTTTAAGGTTCTCAAAAAATCCATAATCATTGTAAAAAACTGCAAATTTTACATCATCTGAGATGAAACCTATGGTTAGCGATGGTAATAAATATAAAAAACATAAAATAATTAAAAAAGCATGCGAGTAGTTAATAATTATATTTTTAATCTTTTGATATTGTATCAGCATAACAAACAAAAATTAGTATAGAATCATTCAAAAACAGATTTATGATTTTGAGATATTCTATAAATGAATTAGTATTTACTTATGGAAAAAACAGAATTAAGAGATAATGTAAAAATTAAAAAATCCACAATACATGATTCTGCATTCATTGCTGAAGGCGCAAGAATAATCGGCGATGTAGTGCTGCATGAAGATTCTTCGATTTGGTATAACACTGTTGTTAGAGGAGATATTAACCGAATTGTTATTGGTGCAAGATCAAATGTACAAGACAATTCTGTAATACATTTGGAAAATGATCAAGGTGTAGTTATAAGGAATGATGTAACTATAGGCCATAATGCCATTATACATGGCTGCAAGATTGAAGATGGTGCACTAATCGGGATGGGGGCAATAATTATGAACGGTGCAGTTATTGGTTCTGGAGCTGTTGTAGGAGCAGGTGCTGTTGTAAAAGAGAACATGATTGTAAAGCCCTGCGAGCTTGTCGTAGGTGTTCCGGGGAAAGTTGTAAAAAAACTACCCGAAACAGTTTTAGCTCAAAATATAGATTGGGCAGATAAGTACGTAAAACTTGCTAAAATTCACAAAGATTTTCAAGAGTCAAATAAATAAAAACTATTTAAAGTTCTTTGACCTTACAACTATACCATCAGAATTATATTCTTCCTCAGTCGTTATTTTACCTCGCTTATTGAAGTATTTCCATTCACCTATCTGCTTCCCTTCTTTATACAAGCCTTCATACTTAGTCTTACCATTTGCATGATATCCCATCCATTTTCCATCTTCTTTGTTATCTAAATAATCGCCTTTATATTTTAAATTTCCTTTATCGTCCCAACCAGACCAAGTACCTGATTTAGCACCATTAACGATATCACCTTTTTCTTTGCGCTCACCATTTTTATGAGTGCTGAAAGCGGGGCCATTA
>CALKMQ010000096.1 GCA_938092125.1 uncultured bacterium | reverse complement strand
AGATTTGGTCCAATTACCAGCTGGTTCAACGCCTGTTGATTTTGCGTTTGAAGTTCATACACAAGTAGGTATGCATTGCCTAGGTGCTAAAGTAAATCATCAATTAGTTACTCTAAATGTTGAACTGAATAGCGGTGATGTAGTAGAAATAATTACTGGCAAGAGTCAAACGCCAAGTATTAATTGGAAAAAATTTGTTATTACTAGTAAAGCAAGGAATTCAATCAATAAATATCTAAAAAACACTAGCCGTTTAGAAAGTATCAAACTAGGTAAAGAAATCGTACTTAAAACGCTCAGAAGATTAAAAAAATATGGACAAAAAAATATTTATTTAAATGCCTATGGTAGTTTTGGGTTTAGTGATGAAGATTCATACTTGGCCTCAATTGGGCGAGGAAAAATTTCGTTTAGAGAAATTCATAAAAAATTAAGTACTAATCAAACTAATAATGACAATTCTTCATATGGTAAGCTTGGGGATGCAATAGAAAATATTTTTCGCCCAGCAGATGGAATAATCCTAGATGGCATTAATAACCTTATGATTAAATACGGAAAATGTTGTAATCCTATACCAGGAGACGATGTAGCTGGTTTTGTCACTAGAGGAAGAGGTTTAACTGTTCATAAAGTTGGGTGCCGTAGTTTTTCACTGATTACAAATGAAGAGGGCCGCTTGGTTGATGTTGATTGGAATCTCCCAAAAGAGGCACTCTTTAACTCTAGATTAAAAATTATAGGTATGGATTATAAAGGTTTACTTAAGGATCTATCAGAATGTATTGGAAGTCAAAATATAAATATTGCTAGTGTGGATATTAAAGTAAATGGAGCCATTGCAACTGCTTATTTTATTGTACAGGTAAAAAATAAGCGTCAATTGGATAGATTAATTAAGAAAATATATAATGTTAAGCATGTTGACAGTGTAGAAAGAATAGGTAAATAAAATGGAGGTAAAAACTTTTACTAAGCGAGATATAGCAATTAAAGTTGGGAATAATCTTAACATGAGCATACGTAAATCAATTATATATACAGATGAAGTTTTTAAGGCTGTTCGTGAACTATTGTGTGAAGATAATGATTATATAAGAGTTGAAATAAGAAACTTTGGAGTTTTAGAAAGCAAACCTGCAAAAGCAAAACCAAAGGCAAGAAATCCAAAGACGAATGAAGAGATATTTGTCCCGGCCCGCAAGAAAACACATTTTAAGCCTGGTAAAATATTAAAAAATCATTTAAAAAAATCTACATAAAAATATGGGTAGGTGTATTGGGATAGACCTAGGAACAAAAAGAGTGGGCCTTGCTCTTTCAGATTCTTTAAATATTATAGCTTCACCATTTAAAACCTTAACATTTATCGACAACGATGATTTAATATCGAAGCTGAGTAATATTATTAATGATAATAATGTTAAAACTATTATTTTAGGATTGCCTTTGAATATGAGCGGAGTTGATACTGAACAGACAAAAAAAGTAAGAACCTTCAAAAATTTGCTTACAAAATTTAATATACCAATATTTTTTGAAGATGAAAGGCTTAGTTCCATAAGTGCTAAAAAGTCACTTGTAATGCAAAATGTAAAAACAGGACATAACAAAGCAGAAGTTGATAGAACTGCAGCTGCGATTATCTTACAACAATTTTTAGATAAGAAGGTTTAGTTGAATTTATTTTTTAGTTTAAAACCTTGGGTCCAGGTGTCTTTTGCGGGCATAGCAACAGGATTAGCATTTTTCCCTTTAAATCTTGGCTTTTTGGCATGGGTATCTTTCATACCTTTGTTTCATGTGTTTATAAACTCAAGTTTAAAAAAAAATTTGATTTATGGTTATATTTTTGGCTTTACATTTAATATCACAGCATTTTACTGGATTGGGTCTAATTCAGGTGCTGATAAACTTACTGTAATCGGTAGTTTAATAGCTGCATCAGGTTATCTATCTATATTTTATGCATTAGCTGGGATATTATTTTCTCTTATATCAAAAGATGATAAAACTCGCTTTGGCGCGGTTCTTTTTCCATTCCTCATTGTTTTTATTGAATGGATTAGAAGTTTTGGTGCAATGGGTTTTCCTTGGTCAAATATTGCCCTGTCCCAATCAAAATATATTTATTTTATTCAATTCATTGATATTACGGGTACTTACGGTGTTTCATTTATTATAATTAGTTTTAATGTGATACTTTACTATGGAATCAAAAAAAAAATAAGTTTAAAATATGCATTATCATTTATTTTATTTGTCTTTACAAGCTTATCATTAACTGGATGGAGCAAGATAAAAGAACTTTCAAGTTTTGATAAAAAAATCAAAACAGCAATTGTTCAACCCAATATAGATCCAAATACTAAATGGGCGAATAAAAACAAAATTATTGCTATTATGGACTCGCTACATTTTATGTCAAATAAATTTAAACCTGACTTAGTTATATTTCCTGAAACTGCTTTGCCATCTTATCTTGTTAGGGATAATTATACTAGGAAAAAGCTACAAAAGACCGTTGATAGCTTTAATATTCCGCTTTTGACAGGGACTATTCACGCTTCTAACTATAAGGGTTCAAAATATTACTTCAACAGTGCTATGTTTTTAAAGCCTCAATCTGATTATGAGCTTTATTCAAAAATACATTTAGTTCCTTTTGCTGAATATGATTTATTGCCTGCAATTTTTCATCCGTTGACAAAATTAAA
>CALKMQ010000095.1 GCA_938092125.1 uncultured bacterium | reverse complement strand
AAATGTTGTTTTGGTGTCTACATCTACCCTACTAGCTACTTTAAGCACAGTTTCCTCAATGTGGAGGCAAGAAAATCAGAAAAATAATGTACTAGAAATTGCTAATCAAGCCGGAAGATTATATGATCAATTTGTAAATCTTACCGATGATTTAATTAAAGTGGGTACTCAACTTAAAACCGTTCAAGGGAGTTATGACACCTCTATGAAAAAACTTACTGGAAAAGGAAATCTTGTTAAAAAAGTAGAAAAAATTAAAGAGTTAGGTGCAAAGACAAGTAAAATAATGAATAAAAATTTATTAGATAGAGCTTCAGAAGGCTAGTCTATGATTAATTTAAGAGTCCTATTATTAGTTTCAGAGCTAAATCTTGCAATATAAATACCTTTTTGATATTGACTTAAATTAATTTGATCACTGTCTTTTAAATTATTTTTTTTAGTAATTAACCTTCCTGAAATATCAAAAACTTTAACGCTTAATTTTTCTTGATTTAAAACTGATAGTTTAAATATTCCATTATTACTTGGATTAGGATGTACACTAAATGGGGTATCTTTTAAGTTATTTTCACTACTTAAAACCCCACTTCCTTCTTTTATAATTATGGCTTGATTCGCTGCTATATTATTAATAATTTCTGTTTCACCAGTTGCAGTCCAGGTAACTTTTATATAATCAACCTCAGTAGCGTCACCCATTCCAAAAAACTCATAAAAAGAATTTTGAGATAAGTACCCTTCACCTGCTAATGTATATCTATATTGAGATTGACCATCAATATTTATTTCTATGGTGTTTCCAATACCGTTTCTGTTAGAAATAACTCCCTCTAGTTTAACTTTTAACCAATTATTATCATTAATGCTTTGGTTTTCCCACAAAAAGTTTGGTAGCACATTATTTCCTACAACCATATCTGCTTTTCCATCGTTGTTAATATCACCAATAGCATTTGAATAACTTTCTCTGTTATCTGAATCAAAACCAATGTCTTGAGGAATAATAAATGTGCCATCATTTTGTTGATGGTAAAACGCCGATGATAAATATGAACTTACACTTCCATCCAAACTTCCACTTACATACAAGTCTATTAAACCATCATTTTCAGCATCTAGAAATACCGCACCCCAACCAACACTATCAAAGGTTGTACCTGTTTCTAGAGCTACATCTGTAAATGTTTCATCACCATTATTTAATAATAAAACATTTCCTTCAGGAGTATTTGTTACATAGATATCAAACCAACCATCATTGTTATAATCTCCTAATGTTGTGGTCATTGCATTAATATCAAGACCAGTACCACTATTTATTGAAACATCCACAAAAGTACCATTGCCTATATTTTTATAAAGTCTATTAATATTTTGAGGTTTATCATTGGCTATGTAAATGTCTTGAAATCCATCTCTGTTATAATCAAAAATAATTGAACAGAAAGAAAATTGACTATCTAATGAGATTCCTGAAGAAATCGTAATATCAGTATAAACTCCAGAATCATTTCTATAAAGATAATTGTGATTTTCTGAATCTCTATTGGATATGAAAACATCTAAATCTCCATCATTATCAATATCAGCAAAAGAGGCTCCAAAAGTCAAATGATTATTTTGAAAGAGTCCAATAGTATCAGAAACATCTGTGAAATTCATATCACCATTGTTTTTATAAAACTTATTAATCCCATCCAAAGAAGTTGCAAATAAGTCCATGTCACCATCATTATCATAATCAACCCAAATTACTTGTTTTGTATTAGATGTATTTGAAATACCGTTGAATGTAATTGAGTTAAAAACTCCATTATTATTTTTTAAAAAATAAATATTAATACCATCATCAGTTGCATAAGTTAAATCATCCCAGCCGTCATTATCAAAATCTACAAAAGAAACTCCTACACCTAAAAAAGATTCTCCAACTTCATAATCAGCACCTAATTCAATAGCCACATCTTCAAATTTAATTTGAGAGTATAGAATATTAGAGAAACTCAGAAATAAAATAAAATTCCTAATAGCCATAACCAATTATGATTAAATTTTTTTGCTATGAATCAAATAAAGGCCTATGACTCATTAAATTGTGTACTTTTTCTTTTACTGATTTTAAGATATCTTCATTTTCAGAATTGTTAATAACTTCGTCAATTAAGTCAACAACCACAATCATATCATCTTCCTTTAAACCTCTAGTAGTTACTGCAGGAGTACCAATTCTAATTCCTGAGGTAACAAATGGAGACTTATCATCAAAAGGCACCATATTTTTATTAACTGTAATTTCTGCCTTTCCAAGAGCTGCTTCAGCTTCTTTACCGGTAATGTTTTTATTCCTAAGATCAATTAACATCACATGATTGTCTGTACCACCAGAGATTAAATGATAATCTTTAGCAACAAAAGCTTTAGCCATTGCAGCTGCATTTTTCTTTACTTGGATTTGATAATGTAAAAATTCATCAGTTAATGCTTCGGAAAAAGCAATTGCTTTTGCAGCTATAATATGTTCTAATGGTCCACCTTGATTTCCTGGAAAAACACCGCCATTAAGAAGAGCAGACATTTTTTTTAATTTTCCGTTTTTTAATTTTAAACCAAAAGGATTGTCAAAATCTTTACCCATTAAAATTAACCCACCTCTGGGTCCTCTCAATGTTTTGTGTGTAGTAGTAGTTACTACATGACAATGTGGTAGTGGGTCGTTTAAAATTCCTTTAGCGATCATCCCCGATGGATGAGAAATGTCAGCTAGCAATAATGCATTTACACTATCTGCTATTTCTCTAAAACGTTTAAAGTCTATATCTCTTGAATAAGCGGAAGCTCCAGCTATAATAAGTTTTGGCTGTACCTTAAACGCAATTTCTTGTATAGTATCATAATTTAAAACACCTGTTTCTTTATCGACACCATAAAAATGGGGTTCATAAAGTTTACCTGAAAAATTAACGGGTGACCCATGAGTAAGATGCCCT
>CALKMQ010000094.1 GCA_938092125.1 uncultured bacterium | reverse complement strand
ATCTGCTATACGGATTACTCACATTCCTACTGGGCTTGTTGTTACTTGTCAGGATGAGTCATCACAACATAAAAATAGAGCTTCTGCCTTAAAAGTTTTAAGGTCTAGGTTGTTGGCTGACCAAAAACAAAAAGTAGATGCTGAAAGAGCGGCTGAGAGGAAGAGTCTAGTCTCAACAGGAGATAGGTCTGCAAAAATAAGAACATATAATTTTCCACAAGGTAGGATTACAGATCACCGTATAAATTTTACATCTTATAGATTATCAGAGGCTATGAATGGTGAGCTTGAAGAAATTATTGAAAAGCTTAAAGTCGCGGAGCAGCAAGATATTTTATCTTCTGAAATAAGTTAAGAATAGATTTACATATTTGATTGTAAGATATTGAATTCTCCTCAAAAAGTGACTAATAAAATTTGGCGAATAATTGATGTAATTAACTGGGGTGTAAAATATTTTCAAGATAAGTACTTTGAAAATCCAAGATTAGAGATAGAAATATTTTTACAACACATCTTGGGGTATAAGAAAATCGATTTATATATAAATTTCGAAGAGCAAATCTCCAAAAAAAATCTTAAACAATTAAAGGAACTGGTAAAAAGGCGAGTTAAAAATGAGCCAATTCAATATATTACTGGTGTTTCAAATTTTTACGGTAGAAACTTTAGTGTTTGTAAAAGTGTTTTAATTCCTCGCCCTGAAACAGAAATACTTATTAATGTATCTATAGATTATCTTTCATCAAAAAAAAATCCCTTCATAATTGATGTAGGCACTGGCTCCGGCTGTATCGGTATTACTTTAGCAAAAGAACTGCCTTCATCTAAAGTAATCGCGATAGATTATTCGCAACAAGCACTTAATATTGCTAAAAAAAATTCCGAATTAATCGGTGTTAAAAATATAGAATTTATAAAACTAGATTTTTTATCTGAAGACTTTAATTATACAGCAGATGCTATAGTTTCTAACCCACCTTATATTCCTCAAAAAGATGTTCAGTCCCTAATGAAGGACGTAAAAGAATTCGAACCTCATAAAGCTCTCACTGACAATGCTGATGGATTAGAGTTTTATAGAGTTTTTGCAAACAAGCTTGATATTATTCTTAAAAAAAATGGCGCGTTAATTATCGAAGTAGGGATAGGGAATCATCCAGAGGAGGTAAAAAAAATATTCAAAGGGTTCGGATACAATAATATTGAAATGATAGATGATTATAATAAAGATATAAGGGTTTTAAAAATAATCAAAAAATGGGGAAAGTAGTTTCATATATTAAAATTGTTAGGCCTTTGAATGTCATCTCAGGTGCCATAGCTATTTTGTTTTCAGCTCTCATTGTTGAATATCAAGGATCAATTGAGTTAGTCTTATTACCTATGCTCGTTGTTGTTTTTTTTACAATAGGAGCGAACGTTCTAAACGATTATTATGATTTTGAAGTTGATAAAATCAACAGACCAGATAGGTCAATTGTAACCGGAGAAGTGCCAAGGGTTCATGCTTTATATATTTCAATTTTTTCATTTATTATCGGAATATTTTTAGCACATCAATTGAACCAATTATCTCAATTTATTTCGATTTATATTTCTTTCCCATTGTTAGTGCTTTATAACGCGAAGCTTAAAAATTATCCAATCATTGGCAATGTTGTTGTCGCTTTTATTTTGGGTCTTTCTTTTATATATGCAGGGTCTGTATTTAATAACATTGAGCCTCTGATAGTCCCTTCCTTTTTAGCTTTTGGACTAACTCTTATTAGAGAAATTGTAAAAGACATTGCAGATATTAAGGGCGATCAAGCTATTGGCTCTAAAACTCTTCCCATTGTTTGGGGTAAAATCAAATCAATAAAACTGTGCGCGTTTCTTTCACTAATCTTGGGTGTTTGTGCTTTTATGTTGTTTATAATTGGGTTTTATAATTTTTATTATGGTTTATTCCTTATCATGACTGTTGAGATTCCATTAGGAGTGGTTGTAATTTCTTTATTGAATAAACCGACTATAGAGACAGCTAAAAGAGGGTCAAAATTACTAAAAATTTGTACCCTTGGAGGTTTATTCTCCATTTATATAGGGACAATATAATGACTTCAGAGTTTGTACATCTTCATAACCATTCTGACTACAGCCTCCTTGATGGTGCTCAGCAAGTACAACAGCTTGTAAACACTATAGATGATTTAAACATGGATAGTTTGGCTCTCACTGAACATGGTAACATGTTTAGTGTTGTCCCTTTTTATCAAAAAGCAAAAAAGGCAGGAATCAATCCAATTATTGGTTGCGAAACCTATGTGGCTGTTGGTAGTAGGCATGATAAGAAACTACAGCCAGGAGGAGGGTGGGGTAATAACCATTTAATACTCCTAGTTCAAAATCAAATCGGTTATGAAAATCTAATGAAATTGGTTACAGCTGGATATCTTGAAGGTTTTTATTATCGGCCTCGAATTGATATGGCTCTCTTAGAAAAACATAGTGAAGGACTTGTTTGTCTCTCTGGATGTTTGAAAGGTGAAATCCCAGAAAAAATGTTAAATGGTGACTACAATGGTGCAAGAGATGCAGCCTTAAAATATTCAGAGATTTTTTCTGATCGCTTTTATTTAGAGGTTCAAAATCATGGAATTCCAGAAGAAATAGCCAATATTGAAAACATGAAAAAACTAGCTCATGATCTTTCGCTACCACTTGTTTGCACTAACGATGCTCATTATTCTAAGAAAGAGCATTCAGAGGCACATGACATTCATATATGCCTTGGTACTGGAAAAAATAGAGATGATCCTAATAGGTTAAGGTACGCAACACCAGAATTTTATTTTAAAACACAAGATGAAATGCATAAGCTTTTCAAAGATGTTCCTGGTGCAATCGAGAATACTAGAAA
>CALKMQ010000093.1 GCA_938092125.1 uncultured bacterium | reverse complement strand
CGGATCAACTGTCCTTTCAGCTTGTAACTCTATCGAATCTAAATTGAGATAAAATACTTCAGATAACATTCATGACGTGTATTAACTAGGATATTCTCGAAAAGAATATAAAAGCACGCCGTTTATATTAAATCTATCTGTCTCTTTAATAGTAATAACTGGAAAACTAGGATTGCGAGGGTGTAACTCTATATGATTTGATTTAGGGACATAGCATTTTAACGTTGCTTCATCATTAATGAGAGCAACCACAATTTGTCCTGATCTAGCAGTAGCTGTTTTTTTAACTACAATATAGTCGCCATCTTGAATTTGTTCGTCTATCATTGATTGTCCTCTAACCTGTAAAACAAAATTGTCAGGATGAACCAAAGAAAGTGGGACTGTAACACTATTTGGCGTTTCTAATGCCTCAATAGGCTCTCCTGCGGCAATCAGACCCAATAACGGCAAACAAGCCTCGGGATGCGTGGCGTGCTCTTGCGTTAATGTTAATGCCCGTTTGCCGTTAGAGCCTTTCGTACGATATAAATAACCTTCTTTCTCAAGCGTTTTAACATACCAATCCACTGTCCCTAAAGATTTAAAACCAAGTCCAGACATTATCTCATCATACGCTGGCGCTTCGCCTTGCATGAGAGTAAAATTCTTTATGAAGTTCAGAAACTTCTTCTGCTTTAGGGACAGCGGTTTCATGACGTTAAAGAATGGCTGCCTTGTTGCCGCCCTAATGAATCATAAGCGCGATATAAATGGTTTTCACTCATTTCATACCTATTGATGCGATTGATTGCTCGCAAGACTATAAGTGAATTTTTTCTTTGTTTTTTACTTTTTAATCTAAACATATTAATTACTCGTAAGTTGCTCGTAAGTAGTTTATAGAAGAAAAGTGTTATAAGTCAACAGTTGATATGATTTAAACTAAGCTCTGATTGATTAGATCATCGATTTCACTATGCTCAGGAAATCGACCTAGGGATTTTTTTGAAAAAACAAGCTTATCTTCAAGCGTGACTTCAAACACGCCTCCACCACTAGATATAAGTTCTATTTCAGCATTATACTTACCTTTTAAATGTTTCTCCAAACTGGAGGCCTTAGGTAAATAGTTTCAAACGCTACAATATTCTATAGATATTTTCATAATTTTTATTTTTTATATATAAGTATATTAATCAAAACCTATAGGATAGGCGAGTTTTAATTTTGCCAGTTGGTTGTAATGATAATAAAACATTCACATTACTATTCTCTCTATGCCATTTTGGAACAAGCATTCCAATAGTACCGCCGATGATATAACCTGTGAGCAAATCTGAGGGGAAATGCTTTCCAGCATCATAACGATAGTATGCTGTACAAGCAGGAATCAAAAAGGCTGAGGTCCATAGATAAGGTGAAGTTTTACTATTTGGGTTATAGTCATCATACATACTTGCCATTAAAAACCAAGAAACAGCAGCTATCGAAGTGTGCCCTGAAAAGAAGCTTTTTTTATTATCGTTCTTTAACTTGTAATCACGAGGAGCCTTATCTCCATAAAGATAAGGCCTAGGTCGACCAACTAAAACCTTAGTAAAATTTGTAATACCTGCAGTCAAAAAAAGGCTTTCTGCCCATATTAAAGAAAAGTTTCGATAATCATTCCGAATTTTTTTATTTGCCATCAACACACCTGGTATCGCGAGACTAGAGAAAAGTAAAACATCACTCATTGCTATACTTTTTAAACTCCAATTATCTACTGCCTTCGAATCATATTTTGGAATATTTTTAGAATTTAAATTGGATATATTATCCAGACTCATTGGAGCATAATCCATTAGCACAGAACCCAATAACAAGCTAGCGCTAAGCCCCGCGATTTTCAAATCAAGATTGTTTGAAAATGAGTACGGTGAACTGTTTTTTTCTTGCCCTATAGAAGGAGAAGATACAATTAGTATAAATAATAAAACTGTTCGTGTTAGATCAATAATAATTTTATTCATTTTTGATACTTTTATCTAATACAAATTACAAATATGAATACCATGAATAATAATCAAATCTAAAAAAATACTATGCCAAACAGATTAATATGCTCTATCGATTTAGAGTCCATAATTCTTTAATTACTACTATATATAGTAATAAAGAAATAAAAACCATAAGTATAAGAGCAATTATATTTAATGTTTAGCTCTCAAAAATAATTTAAGTAAAATAAGCGTGAACAAATAAACATACAAAAATGATTAATCACCCATTATCTAACCTCTTATCGCAAACAAAACTTATAGAAGACCTAGCCGAACAATATGGTACGCCTACATACGTTTATTCAAAAAAAAGATTAGAAGAAAATATTGATAAATTATCTAGAGCAATAAGTTCTAACTTTATTAACTATCAAATATATTATGCAGTAAAAGCAAATAGTAACATTCACATTATTAAAACGCTTAAAAGCAGATTCAATAACTTAGGATGTGACTGCTCTAGCCCTGGGGAATTATTTGCCGCAAAAAAAGCTGGGTTCAAGATATCCGATTGTGTTTATACTGGGAACTATGAGTCGCATGAGGATTTACAAACCGCATATGATGCTGGTCCAGAAATCAATTTAGATGATTTAAACTCATTTGAGAGACTAAAAAAAATTGGGATCCCAGATTATATCAGCTTCAGACTAAATCCAGGAAAAGGACATGGCCAATTCAAGGGTATTATAACTGGTGGTAAAGATTCAAAATTTGGTATCCCAAAAGAAAAAATTGTTAATGCATATGAAGTCGCAAAAAAATCAGGTATTAAAAAATTTGGTCTTCAATGTCATGCTGGTTCTTCGACACTAGACGCAAAGACGTTCAGCGACATAACTAGACAGATACTAAAGTCTGCAAGGGAAATCGAAGACGCTATCGGACAACAACTAGAAAAAATTAGTATTGGAAGCGGGTTTGGCATTCCCTACCGAGATGAAGAATCACCTTTAGATATAGAACAGTTATTTAAAAATACAAAATCGACATTTAGTGAGTTCTATGGTGAAGATAGTTCAAAGTGGCCAACATTATGTATTGAACCGGGAAGAATCTTAGTGGCAGATACAGGTTTTATACTAGCAAAGGTTACAGGAATTAAATCTTCTTACAAAAAATTTATTGGTCTTGATGCTGGCATGGAAACATTAATGAGACCAGCTCTATATGGCGCTTTTCATAGGGTCCAAAAAATTGGTGAGAGCGATGAGAAGTTCTTCAAATATGATATTACCGGAAGAATATGTGAAAACACTGATAGGATATCTGAAGATTATGACATGCCGACAATGAAAGAAGGAGATATTTGCGCAATTATGGATAGT
>CALKMQ010000092.1 GCA_938092125.1 uncultured bacterium | reverse complement strand
GATAATACTGCTATATTTTGATATCCTAATACTTTTACTACGTACTGAGCAGATAACTTAGCTTGGATTTCACTACTTGTGGATAGCAAGTATATACTTTCTGATAACATCGTTAATTCACTGAAATTACTCTTCGAAAGCATAATAGGTATTGCACTAGAATAGCTAGTTGCTGCTAAGTTTGATACCTCAGATAAATAACCAAGTATTGAGACCACACTTTTATCTAAGCTGACTAAATTTAATATTCTTAGAGTATTTATATCTTCACTTTGATTATCATATATTTTGAAATTTGTTGCTAAATCATACTTGTAATCCATTGCCATTCTGGAAAGCCCCATCAAGAAGGTTTGACCTTTTTCTTTTTCTTTTCCAGACAAAGGTAAAATGACAGCAATTGTGCCATGTACAGTACTTTCAGTACCAAGAAAGCGGGACATATTTTCATAAAGATTAAAATAGTATCTAGGTAGTAACGTAGTATTAATAACACTTAAAGATAATTCCATATCATTTATATTACCGTCTAAGAGCGACCGATATGACCTAGCTAAGTTCAAAATAGATTTAGAAACGTTATTTTCACTTAGAAATAACATTTGTTCTATTTTATCCGAATTGATGCCCATTACTATGCTATTATAAAGACGGTAATCGATTTTGTTTAGCATTGAAGAATCTATTACAGACTCTCTTAATGGTAATAATTGTTCAAGCACATAGGAATATTTTTCTTTTGAGATCAGAATATCACTTAACATGATTTTAATATTGAAATTATATTTACTATTTGGATATTTATTTAAGTAAGAATTGCATGTCCTTTTGCAATCAATCATTTTGTCTTGATAAAATTGAGACGTTGCCAGCATAAAATGAGATACAGGATCTTCAAAATTCCGTTCTTCGATTAAAATATTTTTAAATCCTTGTTCAGCTAGATTATATCGTTTATTATTAAAATGTTTAATAGCTAATTCAAAGTTTTCATTATAGGATAATGTACTATTACTAAGCTGTGCTTCAATGAAGCACAGAAAGAATAAATTAATTATTATAAGGTCTATTTTCATGATTTAACTGCTTCAACCAGTATTTACATTGATACAAGCTTACCATTTTTAAAAAGTAAATATTTCTTTTCATCTAAATTTTTACCGTAAACCCACTGCTGACTCACACCATTTACACTTGAGGTATTATTTATTATTTCAGGGTTCCCAATAGATACTCTAACTTGTTCAAAGCTCATACCGTATTCAATTTTCTTTTTTTTTAAATTTTCAATAATAGTTTTTGGCCATTCTTTTTTTAATGGATTTTCATTATAGTAATTATTTTGTCGTAGTTTTGTTTTAAAATTACCATTATATCTTATAAATGCGTTATGCTCATTATTAGTTTCTATTTCTAACCATATAGGCATATCAATTTTACTATTCTGAAAAACTTTTATTCCGAGCACCATGGCTTTATCAAATTTTTTAAATCTTTTTTCACTATTGTTTATAAAAATACTATCTGAATGTATTTCATTTAACCAGATATTTTTACCAATGAATAATTTTGCCTCATTAATTACCGATGATGCTGCAAGATGACTTGGTAATGATTTAGTAGCCATAGGATTATATTTCCATTTAAACAATTTACCGTCATCTGTCTGCACTATTAGGTACCTTTCAGCATTGTGGATAAAATCGCCCTTGATTTTTCCTGATTTATTTCTCAACCTAAAGTAAGACATGCTTTTTTTGCTACTCATTCTTGACCAGTTTTTATTAATTATTTCTTGATTTAATAAATCTTTACTCAAATCTGCGAATACGATACGATCTCCGGAAAATTGAGTATTAATTATTAATGATTTAATATTTGAAGAATTATACTTAAAACAAGAAGAAAGGATTAAAAAAATTACAAAAAATGATAGATTTGATATTTTTAAGATATTATTGCGCCTCAAAAAGATAATTAGTTTAAAAAAGGTTTAGACCAAGTTTTTAATTTTCCATTTTTATCAAATTTTAATGTATAATCTTGGAATCCCCAAAATTCCTCTCCATTTGAAAATTTCCCTTTTCTGTCTGGGTGGCCAAAGCTAGCTTGGATTTTATTCTTACTTAAACCCAATTTCAAATTTTTCCAGTTAATAATACTCGATGTTTTATTTACTTTCATTTTTAATTCTAAGACCTGCATTTCAAGAAATTCAATTCTTTTTTCAAGCTCAAGATAGGACGAATTCTCTGCCATTATGTTTAATGTGAAAAATTGAACTATAGCTATAAAATATAATATTTTTTTTAACATATACTTTTCTCCAAAAATTAAACTTCAATTATTTTAAATTACATTGTAAACAATGTAAAATATTTTCCATATTAATATGGTTTTGAATATTGTTTCTGTAAGATTCAAAAGGATAAGGTTCTTTAAGAATTGAAGGATTGTATTTTTTGAATGTATTTATTAAAGAAACAATTACATTAATCAGCTTTTTTGATTTTTTGTCAAGAATTGAAAGCTCATCTAAATACTCTCGTTCAAGTTTTAAATCATAAACCTGCACAAAAGAATTAGATCGAACCTCTTCTAACTCTACAATTAAGATTAATAAAGAATCTAGATAAATATTGTAATTAGTTTGATTGTCGTTATGAGGAGAAAATATACTTCTCTTCAAGGATTGATATTTTTTTTCTATTTCAAATATTTTCATTTGCATATTTTTGTTTATAAATAGTGGTCTAACACTAGATCCATAAATATTTAATTCTAACAGATAGAGAATAAAAATAATTTTTAAAAAAGCATACATGCTAAGCTAAAAATTAAGGGTACGAAAAATTTGGCACCTGAGGGTTTATAAAGTATAGGCCTTTAAAATTACCATCCTCGCTATATTTACCCTCTTGCATTGGCGTGCCATCAAAATACCACCAAGACCAGTTATTTATAGGAATGTCCTGATTATATTCTCCCTCTAATTCTTTCTGCCCGTTCTCATACCAATTTTTCTGCAACCCGTGCTTTTTTCCATTTAAAAAAGAAAGATTTGACCATTTACTTCCATCTTCATGCCAACTAACCCACTTCCCACTTCTTCCATTAGTTGGAATGTTTGTTGATTTGTTCTTATTTTTTCCGTCACCATCAATGAACTTACCCTCAGCTTTTATTTGCCCATTACGATAATAAAATTTCCAACTCCCATTCATTAAATCATTCTTATAATATCCATCACTACTTATTTTTTTATTTTTAAACCAACTTTTGAAGCGCCCGTATTTCTTACCATCGACATATGTAACTAATTGTTTTTTTATTTTCAAATCCTCATCCCACCAATCGATGACTTCACCCTTCCAAAAACTTCCATTATTTATTTTTGAAAGCAATTTCCCACTTCGCGACCATTTTGTAATTATTTTATTAAGGATATTATTACTATTGTCATACTTAAATTCAAGGGTTGAATCAATCTGCCCCTCAAAATAATAAACGTATCTTTTATCTATTTTTAATCTTCCATCAATATAATTTTGCTTAGACATCTTTTTACCCCTTTCACTCCATTTTATTACAGAGCCATTTAAAAGGTTGTTTGTATAATTTTCCACAAGCTTTTTATTCCCATTTTCATACCAATAAGTAACAGGTCCAGTAATTTGACCATTTTTATAATTGATTTCAGATTCTTTTTCGCCTCCTGCATACCACTCCACTTTTGAACCCAAAATTGGATTGCCATCAGCATATAACATTTTAGAACTGTCAGAACCATTTGGAGAAAAGTAAATCCAATTTTTTACTTGTTTACTGTCTTCATAAAAACCTGAAGAATGTTTATTACCATTTTTATACCATTGATTCCACGACCCTACCAACATATCTTCATCATATTTACCCTCCATGTACTTTTGGCCATTAGAAAACCACTGTTGCCAAAATCCATCATACTTATCATTAATATAATTTCCTTCGATCTTCTTTTGTCCATTTTCGAACCATTCTAGATGAACGCCATTAATTAAACCCTTGGTAAAATATAGTTGCTCTTTTTTTGAACCACTTTCATACCAACTAAACATGAGACCATGTTTTTTCCCTAAAGCAAAGTTTTGCTCTTTATAAATTTCCCCGCTTTCATACCATTCAGTTAGCTTACCGTTTTTGAATCCATTAAGATAACTACACTCATTTTTTTTCCTACCATTTTCATACCAAAATCTATATGGCCCTTCTTTTTTATTACTTTTGTAATTTATCTCCGTCTTTTTAATACCACTTTTGTACCAAGTAATTTCTTTACCATTTTTTTGACCATTCCTAAAAATCGTCTGAGATTTTTTTTGATCATTTTTATACCAATCTGCCCAGACGCCAGTCTTCATATCATTCCTATATATTCCTTTTGATTTAATTTGACCAGACGAAAAAAACTCTTTCCATAATCCACTTTTTATTCCATCTCTTAAGAGTCCCTCAGATTTAATCACACCGTCCTTAGTTAAGATAGATATTTTCCCAGTATAAGGTGTTTCTTCATCTACTTTATAAGCGACATTATTATTAAATATTATGTTGGGAATAGTTTTAACTCTTTGAAGTTGTATTTGCTTAGAAAAGAGAGAGCCAAATATTAATAAAGCGAAAATAATTTTAAATATGGTTGGAAGACTGTTCATGTTTTTTTTGATCAAAATCCATATCATTTAATATCAGTTTTTATTTTTTTATTTATTTCATCTAATTTTGATAAGTTATCCCATTCATCACCG
>CALKMQ010000091.1 GCA_938092125.1 uncultured bacterium | reverse complement strand
ATTGAGCCATTAACATCGCTAGTTCTTTCAAGTAAACACCTCTACTGTCTACTTGGCGTCCGTCAACAACCATAAAAATAACATCTCCATTTTTTTTAAAACCCACAGCTGACCTTGGTTGAACGCCATCGACAGGTGTATTAAAAAAAAGTTCTTGTTCTGTAGTTACCATTTGTACGCCTTTATTAATTAGAACAGGTCCAGCATGGATAGCTTCAACAACTGACCAATAATGAGCATTATTGTAATTTACTAATGCTGGACTGCCAATTCTATTATTGAATGGAGAATCCCAATAAAAAATGGAATCATTTATTGTACTAGCCCAACCAATATCAACAGTATTATCAGACATTATACCCAGAGCACCTCTATTAACGTTATACCGAATATTATCTCTTATAACGGAACCACTTGCTGGCTCAATCAATTTATTTTTAGATTTTAAAAGACCAACATGACTTGTAGGATACTGTCCTCTAGAAAAATAACCTCCATTTATAACTACTACAGCACCAGTCTTTTTTGCCATATCCTGAGGAGTTTCTATGCCATCTTCATCATCTGAAACTAAAATTTTAATTTTATTATTATACTTTGGAATAATCACCGCCCAGGCCCTAAGCGGAACATCTGAGTTGTAGCCTTCCATAAGCATAATTCCATCACCAATATTTTTATCTTTCATATCCCAATTCATTTCAATAACAGTATGAAACTCAGAACGATTACAAGAACTAATAAAAATGAAAAATGTTAAGAAAATAAATTTTACGGCAATTTTAATAAACATCATTAAATAATACGACGGAAAAGTGCCTAGATGCTAGCAATTCATCATTTTCATCTACTATCTCAACTCTCCATTTACCTGTTTGAGAAGGAAGTATAGTTTTTCTACTCCAAGACCTATAGTTATAAGCAGTCTTAATATTGTAAACGACTGTGGTAACTTTTTTATCATTAAAATACCAGAGGTGTTTTATTTCTTTTTTTGGACCACTATTTGAAATTTTTGTATAACAAAACAACGAATCTACATTATTGGTAAACTCAAACCCTGGTTTAATTGGATTCCTTTTATAAACTCCTCTACAAATAATAATTTCTTTTACATCTAGGGTATTAACATCCTTGATAATATTATCGTTAGCAGTGATTGAATTATCAATTTTATTATTTTTTTTTGATTTTTCGATATCTTTTTTAAAAATACTATTAGAATCAATAATAATGGGTTTAGGGTCAAAAGAAATAATTGGCATTGTTTCAGAGTTAAAATTTGTCAATGTCTTTTTTCGCTTAGCTTTTTTCAAGACATCAGGATTATCAGTTTGAGATAAAATATTTTTTTTAGAATTATCAACAACATAGTTTAGTTGATCAATATTTTCTGAACCCTGATTCACAATATAACTAATACAAAAAAAAATATATATTAGAAAAAGCGGTAAAGAGAGCCTAAAAACTTTAAGAAAATGGGAAATAACGAGAAACGCAAGAAATAAACAACTAACGAGAAAAAATGTAAAAATCATAAAATTTTTATGTGCTTTATGTGCTTTATGTGCTTAACAGTCGGAGCGACAGGATTTGAACCTGCGACCCCTGCAACCCCATTGCAGTGCGCTACCGGACTACGCCACGCTCCGATTTATTTTTTAATAATTTGCAGTATTTCATGAAGTTCATTTTTTAAACTCTTTATTAATTTAGAATTATCAACTTCAGATTGGCCTTGTTTAATTATTTTTGATGAAATAGCAACTCTAGCTCCCTCAATAGTAAATTTCTTACCATAAAGCAAATTTTTAATCTCTAAAATAATATCAATATCTTTTTGACGATAAGTTCTATTTCCTGACCTGTTTTTAGGGGGAGTTAATTGTTTAAATTCTGTTTCCCAGTAGCGCAAAACATAAGACTTAAGACCAACAATTTTGCTTACTTCACCAATTGAGTAATAAAGTTTTTTTATTTCACTTTTCATATTTAATTCTATTTAACATAATACTTCATATTAATAACAATAAAATATTGTAGCAACCATAATTAGATCTTTTGATAAAGCATAAAACTTTCTAATAGTTTTGATAATAATTCTGGTACTATTTTCATTTTATCTTCATTTTCGACTAATGCTATCCTTGCCTGTTTACTTCCAGTAATGCTATCAGCATAAAAACCTGTCATTGGTGCAAGTAATAAAGTATAAACTTTAGAGTCAATATTGCACCTGCCGTGACAAGCGCAATAATCAATAAAATCTGAAATGTTAAAATTTATTGGTACGATATTTTTGAAATCTAATACAATGTAAATTGCAGCTTGAGGTTTTGAAATTATCAATCCTGGCAACACTTTTCCAAAGTCCAATACTAATTCATCGATTATTTTTAAATAATAATTTCTTTGACTATTGTACCAACTAACGATTTCTGTCGAATTTAAGTTTGCAACAGATGAAAATATATACTGCCCTATAACATTTGCACAAAGATTGGCAGTGTACTCAGATCTTACTTTTTTGTACATATTTTCATTATCTGTTACTAACGCACCTATACGCAAACCGCAAGCATTCCATACTTTCGATACAGATTCAATACTAATCCTTCGGCCGACTATTCCAGGGACATCTATTTTAGATATATTCCAGATACTCGTTGGACCATTTTTTGTAAAATAAATATTTCTATACGCCTCATCACTAATTAACCATATATCTTTTTCAACACACAATTGCGCAATTTCAATAATTGATTTTCTTGAAATTTGCTGCCCCGTGGGATTATCAGATGGAATAATTAATATTCCATTAGGCTTATCTTTTTCTAATTGGTTACGCAACCTGGTGATATCTATTTCAGAAAAAAATCCATTTTCGTTTAATGAGCGGTTAAAAGAAACACTGGAAATTGAAAGTCTTTTAGAAAATTCACTATAATTCGTATAAAGTGGGTCAATATATAATATAGGTTTATCGCCATGTGAGTCACATACACCTAAAAGCATTAATTCCATCGCTTGAGATCCGCCATCAGTGACGACGCAATGAATATCCTTGCTCATATCAACAGTTAACTCCGCATTAATAGATTGAATTATAGCATCAGTACATTCTTTAGTGCCTTCACTAGAACTATAACGTACAACACCATTTTTAAAGGGAGAGTTATCACTGAGTAAGTCTTTTGCCCTAGCTATCATAACAGGGTGCATTGGAAGAGAAATATTACCAATAGCAAGATTAATGACACTCACTTCTGATATGTCTAATCTAGAACCATAAGAAATTTGAGCCCTTCTAATTGATGAAGGCTCCCTTTGCATGTAATAAGAAGATAAACGTGGAGACATTTAAACAAACAACACTTTAAGGCTAAACGGAAAATTCAAAACGAGATTTAAAACGTCAAACCTTAAAGTCTTCATACTTATTTATTCAATAAAGTTATCTTCTACCTTTAAAAGGTTTTCTACCTCTATCTCTGCTACCTTGGTTTCTATCACGCTTTGGAGGTGGTGTCCATCCTTCAGGCTTTTCAAGTAGTGCTTTTCTACTAAAATCAAGCCTGCCTTGGTCATCAATTTTCATAAGTTTTATCTTCATTGCATCACCAGGCCCACATACATCTTCAACCTTATCAACTCTATGCCATTCTAGTTCAGAAATATGAACTAGACCTTCTCGACCAGGCGCAAACTCTACAAATGCTCCGAAATTCATCAACCTCGTAACTTTGCCATCAAACTCCATACCTACTTCAGGTTCAAATGTAATCGCTTCAACTAACTTTATCGCTTCCTGACATTTTGCCGCATCTTGTCCTGCAACGGTAACTATACCATCATCATCTACATTTACCTCACATTCGGTATCTTCAATGATTTTTTTAATATTTTTACCACCAGGGCCTATTAGAGCACCAATTTTCTCTGGG
>CALKMQ010000090.1 GCA_938092125.1 uncultured bacterium | reverse complement strand
GTGTCAGACTAGGAACATCAATTGATACGCCTAAAAAATTAACGCCTTTTTTACTTTCTATTCTTCCAGGAACAACTGTTCTACATTTGAATGAATATTTTGAAATTTTTTCAATGATTTCTAATGAAATTTTACCATCATTAATCATTATTCTAGCATTTGAATCATAGTCATTAAAAACTAATCCCTTCGAAATTGGAATTACACCATCACCCTTTTCGCTACTACTAATAGTGACAACCTGCCCAGATATTAATTCAATAGGCTGTTTAAGATTCCGAACTCTTACTTTAGGACCAGCTAGATCAGCTAAAATCGCAGGTCTAGTTTTATTACTTGAATCGGTTAATGATTTAATTAAGTCGAAGTATGATTTTTTTTCTTCTTGAGATCCATGAGATAGATTGACTCTGAAACAGTTAACGCCACTATTAATCATTGAACTTAAAACCTTTAAATCAGCACAACTGGGACCTACTGTTGCAATAATTTTAGTTTTATTTTTTATCAAACGGGTTTAACCAATACTTCCAAGCAGAGAGACTAAATCGACTACTCTATTTGAATAACCCCATTCGTTATCGTACCAGTTTAGAGTTTTGACATAATTACCGCCAATAACTCTAGTAAACGGTGCATCAAATATTGAAGAGTGACTATTACCAATAATATCTGAAGATACTACCGGGAGAGTAGAATATTCGAGGATGCCTTTAAGAGAACCATTCATAGATGCTTCCATAACTGCTTCATTAATTTGATCAACAGTAACATTTGTATCTAATTGAACATTAAAATCAACAACAGAACCATCCGGCACAGGAACACGCATAGCGATGCCATCTAACTTTCCATTTAATTCAGGCAAAACAACACCAACAGCCCTAGCAGCACCAGTGGTTGTAGGGATTACATTCTCTGCTGCAGCCCTGCTCCTTCTCCAATCAGAATGAGGAACATCGGCAAGCCTTTGGTCATTTGTGTATGCATGAATTGTATTGATAACACCAAGATGAATACCAAAATTTTCATTAAGCACCTTTGCCATAGGAGCTAGACAGTTGGTAGTACAACTAGCATTTGATACTATTTTATGCTCAGGTTTTAAACCTTTATCGTTGACACCTAAAACTACTGTATAATCTATTTCATCCTTTGCTGGGACAGTTAAAACAACTTTTTTGCAACCAGCATTTAAATGCTGCTCTAATTGCTCTTTTGTTCTAAATATACCCGTTGATTCTATAACAATATCAACCCCTAATTCACCCCAAGGAAGCTCAGAAGGAACTCTTTCAGCAATAAGTTTTACATTTTGATTTCCCGCATGTAGCATATCACCATCAAGAGAGATCTCTGATGGAAAACGACCCATAACTGTATCGTATTTTAAAAGGTAAGTTAGAGCTTCTTTATCAAATATATCATTAATCGCTACAATTTCAATGTCATCTCTTGAGTTTAAAACCCTAAAGACAGATCTTCCGATACGACCAAAACCATTTATACCAATTCGTGTTTTCATTTATCTTCCATCCTTATGATAAGTTTTAATTGTATCCAAAATACGTTTTGAGAAACCCCATCCATTATCATACCAGCATAGAGTTTTGAGTAAATTATTACCCGTTACCATTGTGGCCTTACCATCAAAGACAATAGATTCTTCACGACCAATTACATCGCTCGAAACAATTGGGTCATCAGTATAGCCAATAAAATTTTTATATTTATTATTAGACACCTCTTCTAACACAGCGTTTAATTCTTCTGGAGATGGTACTTTCTCCAATTCGGTTGTCATATCAACACAAGAACCGTTTGGAACCGGTACATTAAATGCTATACCATCTAACTTGCCTTTAAACTCAGGCATTAATTTTTCAATTATTTTAGGGGCATTTGTCGTATTTGGAATAATATTTTCAACTGCAGATCTACTTCTTCTCAAGTCAATCCCTATAGCGTCAGTGAGTGGTTGATCAGCAGTGTAAGCATGCACTGTTGTCATCATTGCTTTCTTAACTGAAAAATGGTCATCAAGTATTCTTAGCATTAAGCCAAAAGCTTGAGTAGTAGAAGATGTAGCAGATATAATTTGATCTGATTCTTCAATTGAGTCCTCATTAATACCAAGTATCACCATTCTATCAATCGTATCTTTTGGTGTTCTAGAAACAATTACCCTTTTTGCCCCAGCTTCAATATGTTTATTGAGCTCATCTTTTTTAAGGAAAGCACCGGTAGCATCAATTACAAAATCGACATCCATCGTGGACCAAGGAATCATACCAGGAGTAGCTCCAGGTAAAACACTAACTCTTTGTTCTCCTATGACGAGGTGGCTACCATCTAGCTCTATAGGCTCATTCAATTTGCCATGAACAGAATCTCTAACAAGTAAATAGTGTAATGCTTCTGGGTGACCAAACTCGCTTATCGCTACAATGTTAAATCTTGGATCATTATATGCAAGTCGGAAAATATTTCTTCCTATTCTACCAAATCCAAAAATGGCTATGTTTATTTTTTTTGATTTATCGCTCAATTTTTTCTCTTCTAGTTTTGTTAATAAAATATAAAGTAATTATTAATTTTTAAAGTAATACAGATTTTCAAATTAAATAATTAAAGATAACCATTCAACAATTTATTAGAAATAAGAATAAATTTAGTTTATTATTTATTGATTGTTTTCTGGCCTTAAAGCTCTCAACTCTCTACCAGCTAACCACATCTCTTGGTTATTTATTTCATCAAGCTCTTTATTTAATTGATTTCTGTAATCATCTCTAGAGTTTGAGGAGATAGATATTTTAGCCTCCTCTCCGCTAACAACCTTTTCATAACACTCATTTATAACAGGCTTTAGAACATTTTTAAATCTAGGTGCCCAATCTAAGGCACCTCTTTGAGCGGTCGTTGAACAATTGCTATACATCCAGTCCATTCCTTTTTCTGAAACGAGAGGATAAAGACTCTCGAGAGCTTCTTCAATTGTTTCATTATATGCCTCTGATGGTGAATGCCCGTTTTCTCTGAGGACTTCATACTGAGCAAGAAAAGCACCTTGAATTAATCCCATCAGAACGCAACGCTCACCTGTCAAATCACTGTGCACTTCCTTTTCAAATGTTGTTTCAAAAAGATGTCCAGAACCAATTGCAAAGGCGGTAGAAATTGCTATTTCTTTAGCTGAACCATCATAATCTTGAAACACAGCGTAAGATGAATTAATACCTCTCCCCTCAAGAAAATGATTGCGGACAGTTAAACCACTTCCTTTTGGCGCAACTAGGACAACATTTACATTTTTCGGAGGGATAATGTTTGTGTCCGAATGAAACACAATACCAAAACCATGGGAAAAATATAGAGTGTCGCCTTCAACAAGATTACTTTTAACACTTGGCCACGCTTGAATTTGGCCTGCATCCGATAACAAGAACTGAATAATATCACCTTTTTTTGTAGCTTCTTCAATTTCAAATAAATTCTCACCAACAACCCAGCCATCTTCCAAAGCTTTATTCCAACTAGCTCCCTTTCTTAATCCAAGAATCACATTAAATCCTTGATCTCGCATATTTAATCCTTGGCCTCGACCTTG
>CALKMQ010000089.1 GCA_938092125.1 uncultured bacterium | reverse complement strand
ATAGCTTTGAATCCTAATATTTACAATGTTGGAAAATTTGGAACAGTCAAATTGCGTTTAGGAACATTTTGGGAGCCATCTTTCTCAAGTTCATATGAGATTTTTTCAAAGATTCATGCTGGTAATAATTTTGCAAAATTCGACATAGGTGCAAATCTTGAAAAAACTTTTTCAAAAGGGTTGAAAACAAAAATTCAATTAGACGCTGGATCATTTTTACATTTAAAAAATAATCCCAAGCAATATCATTATTTTTTAAGCGGTTCTATAAGTCCTGATTTTGATAACTATGTATGGGATCGCAACGCCGGAAACAGGTTAAGTGTTATTGAGAAGGTTTACACTGGTGGCGGGATTAGAGGAATTAACATTGAAAATCCATTTCTCTCATCAGATGATAATATTTTTATGGTCCGAGTTAGGCAATCATTTCCTAAATTTTTTACTCCAGATGTATTTTTTGATTTTGCGACTGGGAGAAGCCTACCTGAAGCAAACTATATTTCGGTCGGAATAATTATCGGCCCAATATTAATACCGCTTTATCAAAACTGGGAGGTACAATATAAAGTTCCAAATAATATAAATTGGGTTAAAGAAAGAATAAGATTGTACTGGTTTTTTTAAATAGACGACTGAAAATATTATTACATTAAATGCTTATATGTCATTGTAAAATTAAAAATGAAAAAAATTAAAATTATAAAAGAAACACAATTATTTAGTGATGAAGATATTGATGCTTTAATGATTAAGATGAGCATTGGTTTTAGGCTTTTTATTCAATCTCCATTTTTAAAACAAAAAAATAAAAAAAAGAGAATTTAAAAATGTATTATCAAAATTTAAATTTTTCATAAACAATGTTTTATGTTTATATATATTCTTTGATAAATTAGTTTTATGATAACTGTATTATCTCCTGCTAAAAAACTTTCAAACGATTGTTCTGCCAAAGGTAGCGCTTATACAAAACCTGTATTTTTAGAAGACTCAAATAGGTTGGTTAGTATTTTAAAAGATTTTAAACCTGACCAATTGCAAACGTTAATGGGCATCAGTCAAAATCTATCTGAACTCAACTGGGAAAGATTTCAATCATGGACCTCTGATTATGCCCCGAGCATATCCAGAGAAGCTTTTTTTTCATTCAAAGGTGATACATATACTGGCTTAAATGCAGAAAGCTTATCGGAGAAAGATGTTATTTTTGCACAAGATAATGTTAGAATACTATCAGGCCTTTATGGGGTGCTGAAACCTTTAGATCTTATGCTCCCCTATAGATTAGAAATGGGCACTAAACTTCAGAACAGTAGAGGAAAAAATCTGTATGATTTCTGGGGAAGTAGTATTGCAAGGAATATTTCAAATGAATTAAAAGGCCACAAACAAAAAGTAATTATTAATTGTGCTTCAAATGAATATTTTAAATCAATTGGCAATGAATTTTTAGAAGACGTTGTTATTACTCCAGAGTTTAAGGAAATAAAAAATGGTACCATGAAAATGATATCTTTCTATGCTAAAAAAGCTAGGGGAATGATGGCGCGATATATCATTGATAATAGAATCGATAGCTCCGAAGAGATATTATCATTTAATTTAGATGGATATTCATTCGATTCCTCTCTTTCATCTAAAATGAAACCGGTCTTTACTCGTAACCAGTCATGATTATTTAACTTTTTTCTTTAAAGTTTTATCCAAACTCGTTTTTTTATAATCTTTTTCTATGTTTATATTTTTGGAAAATCATTTTCAGAGGATACCTTAACAATTAATCCGATTAGTTTTTCTACCCCTAGCCCTGAAGGTTGGGTCGCACAGTATGAAGTCCAAGTCAACTTTCCTGAACCAGAAAACAACTGGAGAAAAATATTAATGATTCAAACTCTTAAATGTGATTCCATGACGAAAGCGGATAAATATGAATGCGGTGAGTGGGATTACATTTGGGACGCATTGCTTTTTGTTCCTGTTAATGATACTGTTGAAGTCTTTAAACTTGGAAGTTTTGTTACTCCATATGGTAAAAGGCTGAAGATGGGCGGGGAAAAGGGTTGGCAATGGGTTTATGATCTAACAAATTATGCGCCAATTCTTACAGGGAAAAAAAAATTACGTATAGGTAATAATCAAGAACTGTTAGATCTCAAATTTCATTTTATTAAAGGTTCTCCGCCTCGAAACCCTATGTCAGTTAAAAATTTATATCCTTTAGGAGCGTATGATGAGCATTACGGATACACATACAAATATGGTGAAATATCTGATAATAAAGTTCTTAAGCCAAGAAGAGTAGACCTTGATCCACTAGCATCTGAGTTTAGTATTAAATCTATAATAAGTGGGCATGGACATGAGGGAGCTAACTATTGTTGTGAATGGGTCAGTAAATCGCATCATTATATCATCAATGATTCAAAAGAACATACTTGGAATATTTGGGAAGATTGTGGAAATAACCCAATATATCCTCAAGGAGGTACTTGGCCATTTGATAGAGCAGGTTGGTGCCCTGGTACAAAAGTAAATGAAGAAATATTTGAACTGACGCACTTAGTTAATCCTGGTCAGACAATTAAATTCGATTATGAAATAGAAAAAATGGAAGATTCTGATGAAAAAGATGGGATTTATAGAATTAGTCACCAGTTATTTTCTTTTGGACCTTCAAACTTTAAGAGAAATTTAGAAATATTGGATATTATAAATCCGAGTTTGCATGATAGGTTTTCCAGAATTAATCCAACATTAGGTGACGCGAAAGTATTGATTAGAAATATTGGAACAGAACAGATAAGGCGAATAAAGTTTTATTATGGCCTTGAATTTGGGAAAAAAACAATACACCACTGGACAGGCGATTTGAAGTTTTTGGACAGCACGACTGTTATTTTACCAATCAATGATTGGACCGGTTTAAAAAACAATCAAAGTTTTTTTGTTGAAGCAGTGACAATAAATGGAAGAAAAGATGAGGATGGAATTGATAATAAAATTATTTCAAATGTTAATATTGCTCCAGTATTCCCAACAACTTTCATAATGAAATTAAAAACAAATAATTTTGGAAGGGCTAAGCAAAATTCATTCAGCATTCATGACTATCAGAAAAAAGTATATTATTCTGAATCTCAATTTTTAGATAATACAGATTATGATGTTATAATAAAACTCGAGGACGGTCTCTATCAATTTGTTTTTAATGATTTGAACGAGGATGGAATAGACAAATTATGGTGGCGAGAAAAAGACTCTGTTGGAATAGCTGGGACTTTGGGGTTTTATGATCTGGACCAGAATCTCTTGAAATCCTTTCCATCGGATTTTGGGCAAGAGATTCGAATGGATTTTATTGTCGGTCCAATTCCATAGTGACCTAACAATTTAACTGCTATATTCTCGACCTAACACAGCCTTAAATGCACACCTTTTGTGATATTGTATTTGGTGTTCCCTAGACTGATTAGAGTATTTTAAAAAACAGTCGAAAGAAGATAGTAAATGGAAACCTTTAACGATATAAAACTAAGTAAACAAATTGCAAAATCACTGAATGAACTTGGTTTCGTAAAACCTACCCCAATTCAGGCAAAAACAATTCCACTATTAATGGACTCAAATAATGATTTAATTGGTTCTGCACAAACTGGAACAGGAAAAACTGCTGCTTTTGGAATACCTTCGATTCATTTAACAGACCTATCTGATTCAAGAACACAAACTCTCATTCTGTGCCCAACTAGAGAATTGTGCATGCAGGTTACTAGTGATATAAAAACTTATTCTAAATATGTTGACAATCTTGGTGTTGTGCCTATTTATGGCGGCGCAAGCATGGAAGTACAAATTAGAGCTATAAAGAAACGCTCCCAAATTGTTGTAGGAACCCCAGGCAGAACAAAAGATTTATTAAAAAGAAAAAAGCTTTTCATCGATAGAGTGGAGCGAGTAATACTCGATGAAGCAGATGAGATGTTATCCATGGGCTTCAAAGATGATCTAGATTTTATTTTATCAAAAATATCTACTGATAATCAAAAACTCTTCTTTTCTGCTACAATGCCTAAAAAATTATCATCTATTGTTAAGCAATATATGAATAACCCAGTAACGGTTGCAGTTGATCCTGTCAATACTGCATCCTCAAATGTTAAACACATTGTACACATGGTTCAAGCTAGAGATAGGTATGAAGTCGTTAAAAGAATTGCTGATATTAATCCAACCATTTACGGCATTGTATTTTGTAGAACAAGAAGAGAAACAAAAGATATCGCAAGCAAGTTAGTATATGATGGCTATAATGCTGATGCATTGCACGGTGACCTGTCTCAATCTCAGCGTGATGATGTAATGAGAAAATTTAGGAAAGGACAATTGCAGCTTTTGGTTGCAACCGATGTCGCTTCTAGGGGCTTAGATGTAAACGACTTATCTCATATAATAAATTTTAATCTGCCAGATGATCCTGAGGTCTATACCCATCGAAGCGGTAGAACAGGAAGAGCTGGAAGAAAAGGCATTTCTATTGCAATAGTTCATTCTAGAGAAACTCGTAAGGTTAGAGATATTGAAAAATTATCAGGTGTTCGTTTTGAAAAAAAATTAGTTCCTACCGGAGAAGATATTTGCAAAAAACAATTATTTTCTTTAATTGAAAAGATTAAAAGCGTGCAAGTTGATAATGAAAAGATAGAACCATTTATTGAAATAATAAATGAAAAGCTAGAAGGCTTAACTCGAGAACAATTAATTAAGCAATTTGTATCAGCGGAATTTAACCGTTTTGTTTCCTATTATAAAAATGCCAGAGATATAAATATTAACTCAAAAGATTCCAGGGATGGTGGTGGAAGAAAAAAACGCAATAGGGATAGATCTAGAAATAGTAGAGATAAATCTAGAAATAATAAAGATAGATCTAGCAGAGTCAAGTTTAGTCGATTTCATATTAATGTTGGTTCAAAAAACAATGTTAACCCTGTTAAATTGATAGGTTTAATCAACGATAATCTAAAATCAAAAAATATGGAAATAGGAAAAATTGAAATAATGAAAGCCTTTTCCTTTTTTGAAATTGATGAAAAATTTTCAAAATCGCTAGCTGGAGCACTAAATGGAAAAAATTTCAATGGGACAATTGTTAAAATTGAAGGCTCTAGACCAGCGCCAGCAAATAGAAAAGATAGAACGAGGAAAGATAGTTTTAAGAAAAACAGGTCTGGTAATCGACCTAAAAATCGATTAAAACGTTCTATGGACAAAAGAAAGTTTCGTAAAAAGAAAAATTGAACTAGTGGTTTAATTTTTTGAAAATTTATAAGCAAAAATATGTTTATTAATTCTCATTTAGCAACAGGTTATTTATTACATAGATTAAAAGTTTTTGAGAAAAAGTGGTTAGCCTTATGGCTAATTGCTGCAGTAATTCCTGATATTGATGGATTATGGTCTAAGTCCGTAGTTGAACATCATAGTATACTTCACACACCTTCTATTTGGATTGTCATTTGTGGTTTTGGCTGGTTAGTGGGTTTATTGAGGAAAGATGAAAATATAAAAACATTCTTTATTATCCTTTTTATAGGTTCAAGTGTCCATCTTTTTACAGATTATATTACTGCTAGAACTGTTGGGATTAAATGGATGTATCCTATGAATAATACAGATTATTATTTATTCCCCATAAAGCCAGAAAACGGGAATATTCCAATTTGGGAGATGATTGTAGATCCTTACATAACATTTTACGTTGAAAACAAGATTCTAACTGGCATAGAACTTTTATTTAACTTTTTTGCAATAATACTTTATTTATTTTACGCTAATAAATCAAATTAACTAGTATTAGTTACACAAATGAATAGATAATATATAATGATTTTTCAAAAAAATACTTTACTTCTTGCAATCATCCTCCTTGTCGGATGTGATAATAGTCGGCATATCCAATATTACAAGACTCCGAAGAAAGACTTTGGTATAATTCAAACCCAATCAAATGAAGACAGCAAACAGCAAGTAATAAGTAATTTGTCTTGGGATTTACCTAAGGGTTGGATTCCATCAAAAGGGCATTCTATGAGACTAGCTAGCTTTGATGTCCCATTTTCAACAGGTGTCGGTGATCTTTCTATTGTTTCTTTAAGCGGCATTAGTGGAGGCCTATTAGCAAATGTAAATAGGTGGAGAGGTCAAATAAATCTAGATCCAATATCTGAAAATCAAATTCTTGAAGTTTCCGAGGTTGGAGAAAGTAAAATGGGCGCATTTAGGATATTTAAAATGGTAAATAATTTAAATAAAGAAAAAGCGATAATTGCAGCGGTTCTTCCTACTGGTAATAAAACATTCTTTATAAAACTTACCGTTAGCCAACAAGGGCTCGGTGAACTGGAATCTGTCTTTGAAAACTTTTGCTCTTCAATAGGGAGTTGATACTAGTGGGAAATAAAATAATCAAATTATTAAGTAGTCCAAAATTATTTGTTTACAGCTTAGTCTGGCTAATGATTTTAGTCGTTGTGGGTACTGTGTCTCAGAAAGACATTGGCTTGTACGCATCTCAGCTGAAATATTTTTCATCATATTTTTTTTCTTTTGGTCTAGTGCCTTTACCCGGAGGAAGAATTGTATTGGCATTAATGTTAGTTAATCTAGTGTCAATGATGTTTAAGCAAAATTTATGGAAGATGAAAAAGATTGGTGTGATAATAGTGCACCTTGGCGGTGTAATGCTTCTTGTAGGTGCCGGTATGACGGCGATTTTCAGTTCCGAAGGTAGTATGGTTATTGAAGAAGGTTCAAAGTCTAATACGGTAGATGATTATAATATAACAGAGCTAGCTATCATAGATATCTCGGATGTGAATTATGACCAATATTTTGTTTTTGGACAGCCACTGTTCAAAAATGGGAATAACTTGATGCATGAAAAATTAGATTTTGACATTACAATATTGGATTACATGGACAATGCTACTTTAGAGCCTTTAACTAATCCATCAGGTATTCAGTTTAGAGGGATGTTGAAAAATTTTATTTTAAAAGAAATAAAAAGAGATAAGGATGATATGAAAAATCGTCCCGGAATTATCTATCAAATCTCTGGTAGTTTTACGGAGTCAGATGGTATTTATGGGCTTATTTTTGGTCAATCAGTGCCAGCTACTATCAATATTGATGGAAAACAGTATGTAATGAACCTGCAAAAGAAAAAAACATACCTTCCTTTTGCTATAGAGCTGAAAGATTTTAAGAAAGTTATGCACCCTGGAACAGAGGTGGCTAAAAGCTATAGCTCAAATATAAATCTAATAGAAAACAATGTTCCAAGGCCTGTCTTAATTGAGATGAATAAACCCTTAAGGCACGAAGGTTATACGTTTTATCAAGCTTCATTTATTGAAAGTCCAAGTGGTGAAGAAACAACAGTGCTAGCAGCCGTTAAGAACTATGGAAGATTGTTCCCCTATATTTCGAGTATTATAATGTCTATTGGATTATTATTGCACATGTTGGTTAGTATGCCCAATCTTTTTAAAAAGAGTATAAAATGAAAAATCTGCTAAATATTACAATAAGCATAATAGCATCTACCATTATGCTTTATAGTAGCTTATCAGCAGAGAGTTTTTTTGTTAGTGATATTCCAATTCAAGAAGGCGGAAGAATAAAGCCTCTCGATTCATTTGCTAGAAATCAATCACTAGCTTTTTATGGTAAGAGAAAAATTAAACATGAAAACCTTTCTGCTATTGACTGGCTTTTAAACCTATTTACCCACCCTGAAAAAGGGCTAGATCAAAAAGTATTTAATCTTAGAAACCCTGAAGTTGTTAATGCCTTGGGTCTAACTTGGACAAATAATTTCCATAAATATAGTTATAATGAATTACTTCCAGGTATTGAAAAGCAACTACCGCTTATTAGGGAAATTTTTGAAAAAAAAGAAGTTGAAAGAGATGTCTTTGAAAGTCAATTTGTGGAAATATATCAAAACGTAATGAAATTTAGAGAAATAGTATCTAGTCTGAGCTGTTTACTTCCTCTTTTTTCAGTTTATGATACAGGCTTAGCTTCCAGTCTTCATGTTGAGCCCGGGCAACTTATTAGTTATGCCCACGTAATGAGTCATCGAGGGTCACTATTTGAAACCTCACAAGGAATTTTAACAAAGCCTGAATCAGAATGGTCGGGTTCTGAAAGAGAGATTGCGTTACTTCTTTACAATTTACAACAAACTAGTTCTGATGATTTTGCAAAGGCACTAAAAATTATACCTCCTTCAAAAAATGATTCATCTGGTTTGTGGTTATCACCTTGGGAATTATTTGATGGTAGATTGATAGAACCTCACCAAGACAAAATTATCAAATCGTTGGAATCTTATCTGCTCGCAAGATTTGAAAATAATATTGAAAATCAAAATAGTGCCTTGAGGTCGTATAAAACAGGACTTATCTCTCATGTCGGTGAAAAAGTAGATTTCTCAATACTTAGTAATGAGCGATGGCTCAATGAAGCTAATCTGTTTACAAATAGTTTAGTTTTTTATATACTTGGCTTCATACTATTGGGCTTAAGTTGGATGGTTAAGCCCTATATATTCAGAAATATTGCCTTTTGTTCAATTATAATTGGTTTTGGTCTTCACACATTTGGTATTTATTTGAGGATGGTAATCATGAGCCGTCCACCAATTTCTACCTTATATGAAACAGTGATTTTTGTTGGTTTTGTAATTGTCCTTGTTTCACTCATCATTGAATATATTCGAAAAGATGGCTTAGGAATTTTTATTGGTTCGATTAGTGGATCTCTTCTCCATTATGTTGGCTTTGGTTATGCCGCAGATGGTGATACCTTGGAGATGCTTGTCGCTGTTTTGAATTCTAACTTTTGGCTTGCTACTCATGTCACCACAATCATTCTTGGCTATGGTACGTCTTTAATGGCCGGTTTAATTGGTCATATTTATTTAATTGAAAAAATACGAGTACCTAAAGATAGTGTCCGATTAAAAAGTATTTATAATAATATGTTTGGCGTTACATTGATTGCGCTCTTTTTCACCCTTTTTGGGACAATCCTTGGTGGTATTTGGGCTGATCAGTCTTGGGGTAGATTTTGGGGATGGGATCCTAAAGAAAATGGTGCTCTTTTAATTGTTTTGTGGCAGTTAATGATGGTTCACATGAGACTGAGTGGTTTAGCTAAACCTGATAAATTTGCACTTGGTATGGTACTTAATAATATCGTTGTTATAATGGCATGGTTTGGTGTAAACCTACTTTCCATAGGCTTACATAGTTATGGCTTTGCAAGTGGAATAGCAGTAAACCTAATCCTATTTACATTATTTGAGATTGTTACAGGCTTTGGAACATATTATTGGGCCAAATCAAAAAATAAAGTATTGATACGTTCAAATAATTAATGTGTCGATATATTTAAAATTTATTTGAAAGGAAAATACATATGGAATTTAGAAATTTAGGCAAATCAGGCTTAAGGGTGAGTGAGTTATCTTATGGCTCTTGGGTGACATTTTCATTTCAACTTGATAAAGCTAAAGCAAAGAAAACCATGAAGCATGCATATGATTCTGGAATTAACTTTTTTGATAACGCTGAAGTCTATGCATCTGGGGAATCAGAAAAAATTATGGGTGACGTAATTTTTGATCTTGGTCTTCAGAGAGATACCTACATTGTTTCAAGTAAAGTTTTTTGGGGTGGCCAAGCTGTAACCCAAAGAGGTTTAAACACTAAACATATTCGGGATGCTTGCGATGCCGCATTAAAACGTTTACGTGTTGATTATTTGGATATGTACTTTTGCCATAGGCCTGATTTTCATACACCTGTTGAAGAAACCGTGCGGGCAATGGATTTGCTTATTAAACAGGGTAAAATTCTTTATTGGGGTACTTCTGAATGGTCTGCTGACAGGATTAGAGAAGCTTATTCCGTAGCTCATCAACATGGATTGACTCCACCAACAATGGAGCAACCACAATACAATATGTTTCACCGTTCAAAATTAGAAAAAGAATTCTTAGGGCTTTTTTTAACAGAAGGACTAGGTACGACCATTTGGTCACCCTTAGCATCAGGAATTTTAACTGGTAAGTACAATGAAAAAATTCCAAAAGGCTCAAGAATGAGTTTGCCTGATTACAAGTTTTTAAGAGATGGTTTAGAGTCCGAACAGGGAGCAGAGAATATTAAAAAAGTAATTAAATTATCAAAGATTGCAGAAAAACTAGATATCTCAATGGCTCAATTAAGTATAGCATGGTGTTTAAAAAATAAAAATGTTAGCACTGTAATTCTTGGAGCTACTACAACCAATCAGTTAGACGAAAATATTAAAGCAGCGGAATATGCTAGGCTTCTTGATGATAAAGTAATGAACTCAATTGAGAAAATTTTAAAAAACAGACCAAGTCCAGAGCCTGATATGTTATAATTTTTCAAAGACAATCAATTTTTCTCTTCCTTTACGAGCTTGGACTGATTGTACTGGAAAACAGTCTTCTGTTACCTTCCACTTTTTTGAAAATAATTTCTTAACCTCGTCTTCTTTAACTCCGAATGGAGGGCCGCCTTTCTTAATATCTTTGTCCAACGGCATCCATAATCCTATTAGTTTTCCACCTACCTTCAAAAGGTCATAAGCTAAATTACTATACTGGTCCCTATTTTTTGGATCTATAGCACAAAAACAGGTTTGTTCAAGTATATAGTCAAAGCTGTGATTGTATCTTGGTGTTAAATCAAAGATGTCTTCTTGAATAGTATTTATTGCCAAAGATAAATTATTTGCAATATTGTTAATGTTTTTGATTGGTGTTTCTGCAAAATCCACTGCAGTAACATTGAATCCTTTTTTGCTAAAGGAAATTGCATCGTAACCGTTTCCGCATCCTAAGATGCAAACACTTCCTGGTTTTAATGTTTCAGATATAGCTGAAAAGACCGGAGTTTCTGACCCTAAGTCCCATCCAATTTCGCCTTTCTCATATCTGTCTTCCCAAAAACTAGATTTGTTTATATCATTATTTTTTTCCATTTTAGAATTCTATTCCAAATCCTCCAACAGGGATTGTACTAAAATAGAGTATTTTTTCTATTGAGTCTCGTTCTTTACTGAAAAAGAATGTTTCGATATTTTCTCGATTATATGTATTCCAAATTTCAAAAAATAAAATCAAATTCGATTTCTTTAGATTATATCTTTTTTCATATCTGACGAAAAGTGAATGGTAATCTGGGGTTTTGTTTTCATTGAAATTTTCAACATCTGAATATTGTTCGTTATTTGAAATCGATGCTTCTAAATTAATTGGTGTATATGGTCTCCCTCCAAAATAGGACCATCGAATAGAGAGTTCCCAATCTGATTTAGGCCTATACCCACCAACAATATTAAAAATATAACGATAATTATGATTTCTATTTCTTTCAATTCCTTCAAAATCGATAAAAGTTGAACTAAATATAGAGCCGCCAATTAATCCATAAAAATTTTCAACTCTCTTTTTTTGGATTAAAACTTCTAGCCCTTTTGATGATGCTGATCCTTCTGAAACGATTCCATTATACATTCTTAATTCATCGAAAAGAAAAGTCGGATCATTATGTAGGTTTGAATTTGGGAGTATGGGGCTGTTATTATAGTCTTTCTGATAAGCTGATACTGAAAATTTTGTACTTGCTGTAATCATATGTTCAAGACAAACTGAATATTGTCTAGCTTTAGCGCTCTTTAATCTATCTGAAGTTTTATTTGCAATATATATAGCAGGAGGATTTTGGTAATAATCACCTATGTTAAATATTAAGTTTGTTTTACTATTAACTATTTCATAGTCTAAGTTAATTCTAGGTGAAATTAAAGTTGTATTCTCATAATCATTAATATCTGTTCTCAGCCCAATAGAAGATATTAATTTTCTGCTTAAATTTTTCTTTACAGTAAAAAAGGCTGAATAATTAGATATTGATACTTTTTGGTCAAATTTTATTTCATCTAGAAGAATATTGCTATCATTCAACTTTCGCAAATAATCATAATTCTGCGTTGTCCATTGAGCATCAAAACCAAATTCTAAATTTGTTTGAGATGCTATTTTAATATGATTTATTTGACGAAAATTAAATATATCTGCTTCCTCAATATTCTTGAAAACTAAACTATCTGTATTAATATTTGAAAAGTTAACTTTTGAATATTTATTTGAAATAGATAAACTGGTATTTGAATATGCTTTTTCATTCCAAATTCTTTTATAGTTAATTCCTATTGTTAGCTGATTATTTTTTAGTTCTCCATATTCACTTTCCCCGACATCTAATGCGCCTTTTTTATCTCTATCATACAAACTGCCACCAGCAATACCCAATATCGAGAAAGTATTGTATATGTTAGGTTTATAATCAATTTTTGTTTGAAAATCATTATAAGAAGGCATCCCGCCACTAGCATTAATTGCATCAGCAATTATATCAAGATAGCTCATTCTGAATGATGTAATGTAACTTACCTTATTAGAGACGGGCCCTTCTATCAAAAAACCAAGACCACCCATCCCAAGGAGTCCATATCCTTCACTTTTTTCTCTATTACCTGAACGGTATGTAATATCACCAAAGCTTGATAGCTTATTCCCATATTTTGATGAAAAACCATTACTATAAAAATCTAAATTTTCTACCATGTCTGTATTAATAATCCCGACTGGTCCGTTTGATCTTCCATCTGCCTGCTGAAAATGAGAAATACTCGGAATGTATATGTTATCTATTAAAAACCCGTTCTCTGTAGGTCCTCCACCACGTACCATCATATCTTGTCTATTCTCGCCAACGCTAGCAACACTAGGAAGTGTATTAATAATTCTGGTTATTTCTTGTCCTGACCCGGGAGAACGCCTCATATCATCGCGATTAAATGAAACAGATTGAAATTCATTTACTAGAGATTTTTTAAAAAAATTTTCTTCAACAGTGATGTCATCAATCTGAATAACTGATTGCTCTAGCTTAACGTTTAAAAAATCATAGGCGTTAGGTCGCACCCAGATATCAGATAAATAAACAGTCTTATAACCTATATAGCTCGCTGATATAGAATAATTTCCGCTTGGAATATCTTCAATTGAAAAATATCCATCTTCATCTGATATAGTACCTAATGAAGTAGATTTAATTACAATGTTTGCGCCCATTAGTGGTAATTGACTATTGATATCAATAATCTTTCCTTTTACAGATCCAGTAGGTTCAGCGTTTAAAACGGATAAGATTAGTAATAATAATGAAATACGATTTTTAATAAACATATACGAAGAAAATAAAATATTGTCAGTGCGGTAAGGTATGATTTATATTTTAAATTATATTAAATAAGGTAATTATAGAAAATCAAATTAATAATTATTTCATGTTTAGTAAACATATAGAATTTTTGTTTTGGAATAAATTTACATTTTAAACATTTATATTAACGATTTAGTGGTGGAAACATTATGAAACATTTTAAAAAAGTTTTTATTTTTACTATCATAACATTCTTTTTTGCTGGATGTGCTAAAGACGAGCCTCAAGGTTTATCTGATGCAGAATTGATTCAAGCAATTATTGATGCTGATGATAAAATAGAGGTTGAGATGGAGGGTCTACCATCCTCAGCAAAGTCTACGATGGAAGATAATTATTTATCTGAATATTATCATTTGCAATCCCTAAAAGCTTCAAATCTTGGTTACGAAGTATCTATAGCTGGGAGACCTGGGCGTTTAGGAAAGCGCAGTGAATTATATTTTGACGTAGAGGGTAAAAAACTAGATTATTCAGAATATGAAAAAGACTATCGGTTTGATGAGGATGATTATTACAGCAGAGGTGAATCTAGAGATAAGAGAGATTGGGAATGTTTTAGTATTGAATTTCCGATAACGGTGACTACTCCTATTGGCAACACGTATACCTTTGAAGATGAAGAATCTATAAAAGAATATTATGAAGCTTATGAGGTTGATGAAGATGTATCGGTTGTTTATCCTATTAATATAACCGATAATGATGGTGAATTAATTACTATTGATAGTGATGAAAGATTAGAGGAAACATACAAGAATTGTTACGGCCAAGAAAGAGATTGGGATAAAAACAAAAATTGTTTTTCTATTTTATATCCAGTGAACTACCTAATGCCTGATGGTGCAACAATTGAAATTTCTGCTGATGATGAAGAAAATTGGACTGAATTAAAATCTTGGTATGATGACAACCCTAATTCTGATGAAAGGCCTTCTCTTCAATATCCAGTAGATATTATCTATGAAATTGATGTTGAAGGGGGCACTCAAGATGTAAGAGTAGTCACAATTAATAGTGAAGATGAGATGACCTCAGCTAAAGAGGAATGTCGTGAAATGTGGGGCGAGTATTATGATGAATGGGAAGAGCGCGAATGCTTTGAGTTAGTTTATCCAGTTTCATATTTAATGCCTGATGGTACAACAAGCGAAATTCCTGCCGATGATGAAGAAAGCTGGGTTGAATTTAAATCCTGGTATGATGATAACCCTGATTCTAATGAGAAACCTTCTTTACAATATCCTGTAGAAATTACTTATAGAACTGAAAATGGAATTGA
>CALKMQ010000088.1 GCA_938092125.1 uncultured bacterium | reverse complement strand
ATTACTAATGAAATACCCTGGTTCAAATCTATTTTGGGAATACCCATATTGAATAAATAAAATAAGAATGAAAGTGATCACTTGTTTTTTTCTAATCATAGTTTAATTTTTTTTTAAGAATGTATAAAGTTAATAAAATAGATTAGTATACAATCCCCCATAATTAGGTAAATATGTAACTCCCTATTTTTAACGAGAAGAGAAGATTTTAGCGTTGCGTGTTTAAGCTAGAAAAAACATGAGTTACAGAAGCTTCAAGCAATTGAGCTGCATTTTTAATGGCTGAGATCCTCATAGCTATTGTTAGCCTTTACTTATTTTTTAATGCTTTGATTGATGAGCTCAATAATATGTTCCAGGGTTGCCTTTAGGTCTCTTTCTTCTTCTAATCCTTGTCTTCGAATACCACCGAAGAGAAACCCAGTCAAAATCCTAAATTTTGGATAATCATAGGATGTCCTAAAATCATAATCAATAATTTGCCCGTTTTTTATAATTGTCATATTTTCAAAAGTTGAATAATATAATTCATCTCTTTTCGCTTCTATTTTCAAAGAGCTTTCAATAGCATCTACGGTCATTTCCTTAAGGGATGCTAATAAATATTTAAGTTCATTGTTAGAAATCTGATTGATTCGACCAGATGAAATTATGGAATTCAGGATTCCATTACTTGGATCATAGGTGTAGTTCACATTCATTTTTTTGATTTTGGACCTATATAAGCTATCTGAAATTTCATTAAAGGCATTTCTATCCCTAAATAGTGCCATTATTTCATTTCGTGCCTGGAAAGATTTTTCGTGCTCGGTGATCACTACTTCCAAACCTTTAAGATTAGAAACCATCTCTTCTTTGAGGTCTTTGAGAAGTGATTGTTCTTCTATTTTGATTTTTCTATTTTCGTTCAATGTATTTATTGATAAGGCGATCAAAATACCAATAATAACCAGCAGAATTTCACCTATGGCGTATTTAATGTACTTTCCGATTTTCCCTTCTGAAAGTAAGTTTTGTCTGATTGTTCTAAAAAACTTAATCATTGATTATTTTTTGTTTTAATTAAGGCTATTATTTTTCATATTTTTGAGCTTATGCTATCTATTTAGCTCTTTATCTAACATTTTTAATAGTAATCGAATTCTGATTAGTGATTCTTTAAAATATGAATTAAAGATCTCATATTTAGCAGTGTAAACTGATACTGCAGTCTCTAAATCAATAAACTTTTTAGATCCTGGGTCATTAATATATTTCCAGTCCATTTTTGCGTCTAAATTCAGTTCAGAATTCACTTTAATTGTATTTAATCCTTTGGCTATAAGAGAAATTATTTTACTTAATGTTAACACACTAAACTCGTTGATTTCTTTAATATGACTCGCATCAGTCTCATATTTTTGATAATATTTAAGAATGTTTCTCTTTAATTTTGGATTGGATAAAACATCATAATTTCCAGAATTATTGAGTTCATTAAAAGTCGTTTTTTGCAAAACAAAATGCTCTGAGTCCCAGGACAAGTTGTTAATCAAAATGAAATATTCATCATAACTTTTTTGAGTTTTGTAAGCTTTTAGTGGAAAATCTTTACCTGTTTTAATATATATTGTTGCCTCTTTTATTCTTCTATTAAGATAAAGTGAATCAGACACTAAATCTTGGCTAATTCTTTCAAGATAACTTCTTTCTAATATTTTAATCTTTCGTAGTTCATTCGAATTATTTACTCCAAGTGCAATTAAAATTCCTATAACTACCAATACTATTTCTCCAATTGCATAAAGCAAATATTTACTGAACTTGTTTTCAGAGAGTAGTTTTTGTCTAATTTTTCTAAAGAATTTTATCATTGGTTATTTCTTTGGCTAAGTTTCTTGTGCATAACGGTCTTGTATATGAAAAGTAGCAGAGTAAAAATGGCAGACTTTTCAAGTAATAGAGAAAGATAGCAGAAAAGTACAAACTTTGTAGTTTGCACTTAACTGCTATTTTTTATATACTGTGTTATGAGCTTTTTTTTCTTCCTTTTTTCAAAATATAATTTCCAATAAAACCAACAATAATTATACTAATTGTTATAGAAATAGCAGAACTAAAACTGTACAATTTTAATAAGAATGGAAGCCAAATTAAAATGATTAAAAAGAATAGAATAATAAAAGATTTTGAGATAGTTTTCATTTCCTAAAGTTTAAAATAACCAACTTGCTATTTTACCAATTGCCCCTGTGCTACCAGAAATAGCTCCAGAGGCTGCGCCGATACCAACAGCAGTCCAATTGACTTCTCCAGTACCCGCATAAGAAGCAATTGCACCAGTTGCACCACCCCAGGCTGCACCTACTAAATCTGCAGCTAACCAAGGAGCAATTAAAGCTTTATTCGACACATTACTTCTTGAAGCTAAGTTATCTAATGCGTCAGGGTTTTGTTCCCACCATTCTATTGAGGAGATGGAAATAGACAAAACTGTTCCTACCATCACACCTTCACTATTTTCAGAATAACCAGCATTGTTGAAATCGTTAATAAGTGACTGTACATTAATTTTTAATTGATTATCTGATAAAGAACCTTCATAATTAGCTTTTAAGTCATTTGACAATGAATTTAGTATTTGATAAGATTCATTATTGATTTTGCCATCAGTTTTTAAATTTTCAATTATATCAAAAAGGTTTTCTTCGTTTTCTTGATTTTTACTGTAATACTTATTGTTAAGCGCAATTCCAAAACTTTTAGATATTAAGACATCCTCCTTTACTAAACTTTTAGTTTTATCTAAATCAGCAATTAGAAGATTTTTTTCAGTTGCAGAAATATCTAATGAAGTGACAAAATCTTTGTTAAATTGATAAATTGCCTCAATCTTTTCCTGTTCATTCGTTAAGGTTTCAATTATTTCAAAATTGTCCTTTACATTTGTAAGAAAAGAATTGTGTATTTCTCCTATTTTATTAAAATCTGAAACTTTGAGTTGTGTCGTTTCAATGTTTGTTGAGTCCTCTTTTGAGCAAGCAACAATAAAAAATATAGCAATCAAGCTAAATCCTAATATAAATTTAATATTTTTCATTTTTGCAATTTTATGAGAGTTTGTTAATCTTTTAAACTCTCGGGTTATAGTTTTTTACCCATTTTGTTGTTTCAAATCTATTTTTAGATTTCAGTTGACCCTAGGTAATCCAACTGTTTTGAGATGGTTAGTCTCTGTTCGATTTTTTAATCTTTTTCATAATTTCCTTTAACCGTTCTGTTCAAATTGCTCATAACACTGGCTAAACACCAGTGCGGTTTATATCATACTTATATAACCTCTGCTAAACAACTGAATAGTAAGTTTTTAGGTAAAAAAAGTTACAGTCGTGTTTTGGCAGAGATTAATGAAATTTTTTCATAAAAATCTTAATAATATTCAACTCATACAACCCCCATAATTAGGGAAATATATAGCTCCCTATTTGTAGGGATAAGAAAAGATCTTATAGTTGGATGTTTAGGCTAGTAAAAACATTAGTGGCACTAGCCCGAAGCAATTGAGCTGCGTTTTTAATGGCTGTTTCTAAACTCATAGGTTTATTAACAATAGAAAAAATAGCGGTGACTCCTCGGTCATAAATCTCAGAGATTCCTGGCCCAATACTTCCTGTAAAAACAAGCACCGGTACGCTATTTTTTTTCGC
>CALKMQ010000087.1 GCA_938092125.1 uncultured bacterium | reverse complement strand
TTCTCATTTTTTTCCAAGACACAAGACATTTATCGCACATCCTGTTTAATTAGTTGGTAAAATAAAAAATTGGGGCGTCGTCTAATGGTAGGACACCTGGTTTTGGTCCAGGCAGTAGGGGTTCGACTCCCTTCGCCCCAGCAACTAATGTAAAAATGAAAAGAGAATTAAAAATATTTAGCGGTAGGAGTAACCCTGCCTTAGCTTCGAAAATTGCTGAGTCAGCTAGTTGTGACCTAGGTGATATGTCAATAAAGACATTTTCTGATGGTGAAATTTGGGTTAAGTATGAAGAAAACATTAGGGGGCAAGATGTTTTTTTAATTCAATCTACTAATGGGCCTTCCGAAAATATTATAGAATTAGCACTTATGACGGACGCTGCAGTTCGAGCATCTGCTAGTACTGTAAATATCATTGTCCCTTATTTTGGTTACGGCCGGCAGGATAGAAAAGATCAACCACGAGTTCCGATATCATCGAGAGTAATGATTGATATCTTAACCAGTGCAGGAGCAGATAGAATAGTCACAATGGACTTACATTCAACTCAAATTCAAGGTTTTGCAAAAATACCATTTGACCACCTTTATAGTAGGATGGTTTTAATGGATGCAATATCTCAATTAAAATTAAATCCTAAAAATTCAACTGTTTTATCCCCTGATGTTGGTTCTGCTGCGATGAGTCAGGCTTATGCAAAGCGGTTGAATATGCATTTCGCTTTAATTGATAAAAGGAGATTTGCGCCAAACCAGGCTAAAGTTAGTCATTTAATTGGTGAGCTTGAGGGCATGGATGTACTTATAATTGACGATATGATTGATACCGCTGGTACAACTGTAGGTGCGGCAGAAGCAGCGATGAAAAAAGGTGCTAAATCTGTTTCTGCGATAGCGACTCATGGAGTTTTATCTGGGCCTGCAATTAAAAGATTGCAAGAATCTCCAATAAAAAACTTAGTTGTGACAGACACAATTTTTATCCCAGAAGAAAAAAGATTAAGTAATATGAAAATTGTAACAGTTGCTAACGTATTTGGTGCGGCTATAAATCGCATACATAATGGTGAATCCGTTAGTGCATTATTTGAATTTTAAAAAGGAGAAATAGAGATGGGTGCATCTTATTATAAATTAGATATTGAAAACAGAGATTCAGTTGGTAAAAAATCAACGAAAGAAATGCGAAGAGAAGGTAAAGTTCCAAGCACGCTTTATTTTAAAGGAGAAGAGCCAGAAAATATTGCTGTTGAAAAATTAAAGCTATATCAAGCTCTTAAATCTGATCAGCGCATTTATGAAGTAGAATTAAAAGGAAAGTCTCAGTATGTTATGGTAAAAGCAGTGCAGTATCATCCAGTTACTGATGAAATATTACATTTAGATTTTATGCGAGTGCGTAGATCAGAAAAAATGACAATATCTGTTCCTCTTGTGCTTGTTGGTAAGCCAATTGGTGTTACAGAAGGTGGTATTTTATCTCAAGCGCTCAACCAGATTGAAATAAGTTGCTTCCCGACAAACGTTCCTGAACAAATAGAAGTAAATATTGATGATATGGAACTTAATTCTTCTATTAGTATTGCAGATGTTTCATATGATGATGAAGAAGTGGATATAATTAGCGCTGAAGATATAAATGTAGCGTCAATAGCGGCTCCTGCAGCGGAGGAAGAAATTACTGATGCTGATGATTCTGCTGATGATTCTGAAGACGGTGGTGAAAAAGACGAAAAATCTGATGATAGCAGTGATCAAAAAGAATCCTCTGAACAATAGAGTCAGAATTAGCTTTGATTGCATTTATAGGTTTAGGGAATGTTGGTGATAAGTATAAAGAAACAAAACATAACGCTGGGTTTTGGGTTATTGATGAGATGGCAAAGAGAAATAATATTTCTTTCAAACCAGGGACTGGTGATTACGTGATAGCATCAAAGACAAACAAGTTTTTTCTTGTAAAACCGACTTTAGGTATGAACCGCAGTGGAAGTGCTGTTAAGCAAATAATAGATTCAAAAAAGTTGCTAGCAGAACAAATTTGTATAATTGTAGATGATGTAGATCTTCCTTTGGGTAGAATACGGATTAAGCCAAAAGGTGGTGATGGCTCTCATAGGGGTTTAGAACACATTATATATACATTGAAAACCGATAGGTTTCCTCGCCTTAGGTATGGTATTGGCACTGACGAGCAAATGCGGCCTGCAGAAAATTATGTGTTGAAGCCTTTTAAAAATGAAAAAGAAAAATCTTTTTCTATTGAAATCATTAAAAAAGCAGCAGATGCGTTGGACAGTTTTATTTTTAATGGTTTAAACAAGACAATGAATATTTATAATTCTTAATAATGGAGATAAATACAAATAATGCAAAATGAAAATAATTATATTATAATGGAGATAAATACAAATAATGCAAAATGAAAATAATTATATTTTGTTTGTGATAATATCTGGAGTGATAGCCATGGCATTTGCCTTTTGGAAGACTTCTTGGATTAGCAGACAAAAAGAAGGAAATGAGAGAATGCAATCCATAGGTAAAAGTATTGCGGATGGAGCTATGGCATTTTTACGTGCGGAGTATCGGATTCTAGCAGTTTTTGTTTTAGCAGTCGCTTTTATTCTTGGGTATGCGAATTCAGGAAGATCTGACTCGAGTGCACTGATATCTCTTTCTTTTATTGTAGGTGCTTTTGCATCAGGTTTAGCTGGTTTTTTAGGTATGAGAGTTGCTACAAAAGCTAATAATAGAACCACGCATGCTGCTGAAACAAGTTTAGCTAAGGCTCTAAACGTTGCATTTAGTGGAGGTGCTGTTATGGGCTTGAGTGTTGTTGGTTTAGGCGTTTTAGGCCTGGGTATTCTCTTCTATAGTTATAGGTCTATGGCGATTTTTAATAATGATACTTCAATGATTTTAAATGTTTTATCAGGTTTTTCATTAGGGGCGTCTTCGATTGCGCTCTTTGCAAGAGTTGGTGGTGGCATTTATACGAAAGCAGCTGATGTTGGGGCAGATTTAGTTGGAAAAGTTGAATCTGGCATACCAGAAGATCATCCGCTGAATCCTGCTACAATAGCAGATAATGTTGGTGATAATGTTGGCGATGTAGCTGGAATGGGAGCAGACTTATTTGAATCATATGTTGGTTCTATTATTGGGTCAATGGTTCTAGGTTCAACTCTTTTTGCATACGGAGAAGGGTTTGATATAAGTTTTGTTATTTTACCTTTAGTTATAGCCGGAGCAGGGATAATAGTTTCTATCATTGGTACCTTCATGGTCTCTGTGAAAGACGGAGGGGACCCTCAAAAGGGGTTAAATCAAGGTGAGTTCGGTAGCGGTATCATAATGGTAGTAGTTATTTATTTTTTAATAACAAGCTTGTTGCCAGAAAAGTTTACAACTCAGGAGGGTGCTGGAGTCACATATGATAGTTTAGGTGTTTTCTATGCTACTATTATTGGTCTGTTTGGTGGCTTAGGTATTGGTAAAATAACAGAATACTATACTGGTACGGGAACAAAACCTGTCATGTCTATAACCAAACAATCTATGACCGGACCAGCCACTAATATAATTGCTGGCTTAGGTATAGGGATGGAGTCTACTGCAGCTCCAATAATAATTATATCAGGAAGTATTATGGGAGCCTATCACTTTGCTGGCCTATATGGTATTGCAATGGCGGCATTAGGAATGCTTGCTAACACAGGTATACAGTTAGCAGTTGATGCTTATGGTCCAATTTCTGATAATGCTGGAGGTATCGCAGAAATGGCTGAGCTTCCGAAGGAAGTTCGTGAGAGGACTGATAAGCTTGATGCTGTAGGAAATACTACTGCTGCTATTGGAAAAGGCTTTGCTATTGGTTCTGCTGCTTTAACAGCGCTAGCTCTGTTTGCTGCGTTTAAAGTAAAAACTGGTATCGAAATAATCAATATCTCTGATCCGATGGTGATGGCTGGATTGTTCATTGGTGGAATGTTACCTTTTCTTTTTTCTTCAATGGCTATGGGTGCTGTTGGGAGAGCTGCTATGGCAATGATTGAAGAAGTACGTCGCCAGTTTAAAGAAATCCCTGAGCTAAAAAAGGCTCTTGAAATAATGAATCTCAAGGAAAGAGAAGATTGGTCTGAAAAAGATAATAAAGTTTATAAGGATGCTCTTGGCAAGGCAGAACATGGAAAATGCGTTGAGATTTCAACTGAATCCGCAATAAGAGAAATGCTTCTACCTGGTTTTTTAGCTGTTGTTACGCCAGTAGTTGTAGGTTTTGCACCAAGGATTTTTGGTAGTAATCAAGGTCCTGAAATCCTTGGAGGGTTACTTGCTGGAGTCACTGTTACTGGTGTCTGCATGGCAATTTTTCAATCTAATTCAGGGGGCGCTTGGGACAATGCCAAAAAAATGATTGAGGAAGGCGTAGAGATAGACGGGCAAAAATTAAGCAAGGGTTCTGAAGCGCACAAAGCTGCTGTTGTGGGTGATACAGTCGGAGATCCTTTTAAAGACACTTCTGGACCATCATTAAATATTTTGATAAAACTAATGTCAGTAGTGTCATTAGTCATTGCGCCGTTAATAAAATAAATTTTAAGGAGATTATATGCGATATTACGAATTAATATATATTGTCAGTTCAAATGTTGAACGAAAAAAAAATGACCAAACCATGAAAGAAGTTGGTGAAAAAATACAAGAAACAGGGTCCAAAATCATTAATCATATTGTTTGGGGAAAGAAAAAGCTAGCTTATCCAATCAAAAATAATACTTATGGAACTTACATTCTTGCTCATTATGAAGGCGGTGATAATGATAAGCTTCGTGAGTTTGACTCTTGGTTAAAGCTTAGTGATTTAGCTATAAGACATATGATTGTAAAGTTAGATGGGAAACCTGATATTGTAGAAAGCCTTGAAGAAGATAAGTCTGAAAATGATACTGTTGAAAAGGGAGAAGACAAAAGCCCAGATGAAAAAAATCTAAAAAAAGAAAAAAATAAAGATGAAGAAAACAAGGAGGCTGAATAATGGCTTTTCAAACAAGAAGGAAATATTGCTTTTTCAAAGAAAATAATATCACAGCTGTAGATTATAAAGATGTTAAATTGTTGAAAAGGTTTACTAATGACAACGGTAAAATTATGCCACGTAGGGTAACCGGCACTAGTGCAAAAATGCATCGAAAAGTTGTTAGTGCTATTAAAAGAGCTAGAACTATTGGTCTAATGCCATTTGTTGATAGCGGTTCTGAATAAAAATACGGAGATTATATCATGAAAGTTATATTACTTAACGATGTCGAAAACTTAGGACTAGCTGGGGATGTTATAACCGTAAAGCCGGGGCATGCTAGGAATAGACTAATACCCCAAGGCCTAGCATTGAGAGCTTCTACTAAAAACGTCGCTGTTGCAAGTGAACGCAAGAAAGTTGCTGACACCAAACTCGAGCGTGAAAATAGCGCATTACAGAATTTAGCTAAAAAGCTCAGTAATGTAGAAATCACTATTGAAGTAAACGTTGGCGAAGAAGAAAAAATGTTTGGTTCTATTACAAATATAGATATTCATAAAGAATTAGCTGCTAAGGGTTTTGATTTAGATAAAAATCAAATAACTATTGAAAATCCTATCAAAGCATTGGGTATATATCATGCAACTATTGAATTAGCAAAAAATATAAAATCTGATATTAAACTATATGTAATTAAGGGCTAGCGCTCTAATATTTTATAATGTTTGCAGAGGTATCGTTACCAATATCTTCATTCCAAACATTTACATATTTAGTTCCTGAAAATCTAGAGAGCCAATCTTTAATTGGCTCAAGAGTTACCGTCCCCTTTGGTAATAGAAAAGTAAGTGGAGTCATAGTATCATTAATGGACAGCACTTCTTTTAGTGGTGAAGTTAAATCAATTTCTAGGTTTGATGATGATGCTCCGATTATTTCTCAAAATTTATGGAAGTTGGTTAGATGGATAAGCCATTATTATATTACACCAATTGGAGTGGTATATAATACCGTTCTCTCATTTAACATATCAAAAAATTATATACCTCGTCAATCATGGTTTGTGAAAAATTTTAGTGAAGATATAGATCTTTTATTAAAAAAAACATCCCCTAAGCAGTACCTTGTTTACAAAGCTATTCAACAATCTTCTCAGGAATATATTAAAGTATCTTCTTTTAAAAACATAAGCTCTAATCCCATATCAGTTTGTAAAGCACTCGAAAGCAAAGGGTGTATAGAGTTAGTAAAAAAACATGATAATCAAGATGAAAAAAGGCTGACGTTTAATCCTGTAAAGAAAAATATTTCTTACAATGAAGATCAACTTAAGGTTATTGATAATATAAAATCTACTCTTAGGACAAAAAAATTCAAATCAAACCTGTTGCATGGAGTCACAGGTAGTGGTAAAACAGAAATTTTTATTGAAGTCATTAAAACTGTAATTAAAATGAAAAGATCGGCCATTATTTTAATTCCGGAAATTTCATTAACCCCTCAAATCGCAGGGAGATTTAAAGATGTTTTCGGTCAGGACATTGCCTTGTGGCACTCTCAATTAACAAAATCTCAAAGGGCGAAAACTTGGAATGAAATAAATAATGGTGATTGTAAAATTGTCATAGGAGCTAGGAGTGCAGTTTTTTCACCAATAAAAAAATTAGGTTTAATTATCGTTGATGAGGAGCACGATTCCTCTTTCAAACAAGATTCTCCTTCGCCTAGATATCACGCGAGAGATGTTGCTATCATGCGAGCAAAAATCGAAGAGTGCGCTGTTATATTATCTAGCGCTACACCTAGTTTGGAAACATTTTATAATTATAAAAATTCCAAACATAGGTATTTAAGTTTGCCAAAGAGATATGGCAAAGCTGTATACCCCACTGTAAAAGTTGTAGACTTAATTGATGAAAGTAAAGAAACGGGAAAATTCAATATAGTTATATCTGGAACATTACAACGAAAAATAGAAGAAAAATTAAAAAACAAGGAGCAAGTATTGTTAATCCAGAATAGAAGAGGTCATTCCCCAACTATTAAATGTTCCGATTGTGGATCTATTGTTATGTGTTCTGCTTGTAAAACACCACTCACTTTTCATAAGTATGATAACAAACTGAAATGTCATATATGTGGATTTATAAGTAATAAGATTTTAGATACTTGCAAAGATTGTCTAAGTCAAAATTTTTTATATGTTGGAACTGGGACACAAAAAGTAGAGAACATTTTACAAGAAACCTTCCCGAATGCTAAAATATCAAGAGTCGATCATGATAGCACTAAAGAAGATTCGTCTACAATGAAAATACTGCAATCATTTCTTGATGGTAAAGTCGATATATTAATAGGCACTCAAATGATAGCGAAAGGTTTAGATTTTCCAGGTATTACCTTAGTTGGAATAATTAATGCCGACCTAGGTCTTCATCTTCCTGATTTCAGATCTAGTGAGAGAACTTTTCAATTGATATATCAAGCGTCAGGAAGAGCGGGAAGGGGTCAAAAAAAAGGAGAGGTCATTATTCAGACATACGATAAAGACAACGCAGTTATCCTAGCGGCATCTAAACTCAATTTAGAAAAATATTATGAGGACATGTTAGATGATAGGCAGTTGCTTAACTATCCACCTTATAGTTGGGTTGCAAAAATTGAATTTATTGGATCAAACCCAAAATCTGTTTTTTCATTATCAAATAAAATCCGTAATAATTTAATGAATCCATATAAAGGTCTTGAAATATTAGGCCCCGCACCCTGTTTCAAAGAAAAAGTAAATAATAAATATAGGTTTCAAATTATATTAAAATCATCGAAAAAATATGATGTAAATAGCAATAAGCTGCATTCTTTTGTTAGTCAAAACTTTGTTAAGTATAACAAAACAGTTACAGGTTCAAATAAAATCCACATTCATATTGACCCAATTACAATGATATGAAAATAGCGCTAGGATTAATATTAATAGCATCTTTATTTGCGAACGAAAATCGACCTGGTTTGTCTACTTGGTTTTCTGCCTCTGAACTATCTCATGCTGGAGGGGGTAAGTTGTTAATGACGGCAAACTCAAGAAATGTAAATATGATAACGTCTGTTAAAAATCAATCTTTCTCAACTTCATTTATTTTTTATCCCGCGGGTATTCAAGCACAATCTGCTTCATTGATTTACCCAAAGAATGATAAAATTATGATTACATCAATAAACCATATATCCTACGGAACTTTCAATGGTTATGATGAAAATGCTCAAAAAACAGAAAACTACACTGCTAGC